>JAGVDZ010000154.1 GCA_020058465.1 Parachlamydiales bacterium
CCTTTTTCCGACCTTCTTCGGTGTATACACTAGATCCTGAACCCAAGACCTATCTGGGGAGGGTGTTGGAGTCGACGATCTATTGTTAGATGGAGCTAAATCTTGGAGAAAGGCTTCTTCCGGATCTATGATTTTCGTAGCATCATAGATCGGTGACGACAGTGACGCCAAAGCTTTCAGGAGGTGATAGACTCGTAAAAACTTGACATAGTGTGGGAGGCTGCCTGGGACGATATTTTTTCTAGCTGAGCTTTTTCGCAGTTGGGCGTATAGGGTCTCAGCCCCTTTTAGAAGGGATGGGAATGAAAAATTTTTACAGATTCGAACCAGTACATCGGGACCCTCCCGCAATATGCGCATAGATGGAGCGTATTGATTAAAAAATATTCTAGAATCCAATTCACGAGAATCGCTTGTTTTGGAAGCTGATTCACGAGACTCTCCTTGGATGACAGTGGATTGTGTTAGAGTAACAATTATTCTTATGTAATATTTAATATTGTAATATTCGTTTTGAAAATATGGTAATAATGTATCTTCAATGTATGACATTAACATTGAAAAATGTCGCAAGTCTCTATACCAAGGATCCTGAGCAGATGAACATCTCTGGTTCAAGCGCTCCCGAATGGAAAGTAAATTATCCAAATTAAGATTAAAGTTAGATATGGTGAAATTATATTTCAGTTTTTTGAACAATGTGTTGAATGCAGTTAAAACAGAACGAACATCTTTAATATCCCAGTTCATTTCGTAATCAATCTGCATAAAAGCAGCGAGTGACTCGTAGCATATCAGTCGATCAAGTTTATTTAGGCAGAGGGGTTCCATCTTTTCGGCTATTTTGAGCAGGTTGAGCCAAAATTGGTGGAAAGGCATTAATGTATCTTTGGCAAGCATAGTAAGGAGAGTTTGGGTGTTCGATAGTCTTATTTCTGGGTGGTCCCGATTATGCTCGATCAGGTGTTGGAGGATATTGTGATAGAGTTCTAGCATGGGGCTATTTTCGGGAAAATATCTTCCGATGAACAGCCCTAAATAATGAACTAGAGGGGCTCCCTCGATACAGTGAAAGTGTTCTACAAGATCTGGTATATCTGTGGCTAATGTTGGGAACTCCTTTAACAGAGATTCGACCATGTCAAGTGGAAATATCTCTTTTAGAATAAGAAAGCTCCAGGTTTCTTTTGAAGTGTGTAGAAATAATTTATTAGGAAATATCCGTCCCCAAAGCTGCACCCATGGGGTAGAAAATGTTTTCACAACGACTGTCCCATTGTTAGTTCGCTCTTGCAGTTGTGTAGAGAGGTATATCAGCTTCTCAACGAGTAAGTCGTCGTTCGCCAAGGTAGCGGCATTTATGGTAGGAAACGAAGTGTCGGGATTCTGGTTACATACCTCGATCACAGTCGTTAGAGTCTGCTTCCACTCCCTTTGATCGAGTGGTCTCCCGTGGTGTACGGAATTTGTCACTTTCGAAAAGAGAGATTCGGCTAAGTTTTGGATACGTAAGTTGATGGGAGTCTCTCCAGGGGGGAGGTCTGGGTGAAGGGCGGATTGAATCCAAGAATAAATTTGATTTGAATTTAGCGCATACATTGATTTTGGAAGTATTTAAATTAAAAATGGCGCCGAGTTTATCATGACAAGTTAAAATAAGTCCATGTTTTTGCACATTATCTTTGATATTTGGTATACACAAATGAACTCAAAAGTTGGTTTTTGACAGTGTCGGCGACGCTTGGAATTTATCTTTCTTGTATCGCTAAACTTTTTAAGTTTAGCGATGCAGACGGGTCCCAAATGGAGCGGCTGTCCGGCGTTGGCAGAGCTTCAAGTCGTGTGCGGTATATACACAGAAATTGTTTGTTCGAAGAACACTGAAGCTATTGGGTAGGAAGGGCGTTGATGTTGTAGAGACAAGTCTCGGGGAAAAATTTCGACAAGATCTTCACTGCATTATCCCCATTTTGAGCTAGCGCAGTGGCAGAATAAAGACAAAGACCAGCACCGTGACCCTTGCCAAACCCGGTTAGAAGGAAGTGATCTCCTTGGTCTTTCACTTCAAACTGTGAACTGATAAGAACTTTGGGTCCGAGCTTTTTTTGCAAAGAGACAAAATCTGCATCCACGACTTTCTGACCGCTATGGAAACGAAGGCCATATGTTTTGTCTGACGTAGCATCGACGAAGGTTTCGATGGAATCGATTGTCGGTAGATGAAGAGCCTTTTTTAAGGCTGATTTAGAAAGCGACACGCTCCATTTGGAGGCCTCCTTGACGAGAGCGGCATGGGGGGCTTTGACACCGTGATCGGGGGTGGCGGCCTGCTTTCGAAATATGGTAGCGTAACTGGCAGTTTTACCGGCGCAGTGTTCAGTCCAGGTCGTTGCAAAGGGTAGATAACGACCCTCCCCTGGATGGACGAGAAGCAGATGTTTCGTAGATTCGACAGCCTTTTCAATGGGAGGTTCGAACGAGGTTAAAGCTACCCCAGGATAGCTGACTTCCTGCGCTTGAACATGCCAAAAACTTTGGTCAGATTGTGTCGCACGGTAGTAAGCATCGGTTCGGATCAAGATGGCAAGAGCTGAAAGGACCTCAGGTTCCATGGAAGAGGTGAAATGAGAAGAGAGGATCGATTTGACGTATGCCTCAATATCGAGATCATTGACAATATTGACCACACCAGAAACGCCGTAAATGACGATACCTCCTTGATGCTGAACTCCATTGACGAGGATGACAGTTTTTGAAGAATTTGGATGGAGGTAGAGTTGGTGGATGCCTAGAAACTCCTCCCCCCATTTTAGACCGCTATCGAGTTCTCGTACGAGAAATCGCTTCCCTAAGAGTCCCGAGGCGACTTTAGCTCCACTTTCTGGATTAAACAGGGTGTAGGGCCCTCTGACTTCAACAAGGGCTTCGGTGGCTTCTTTAGTTAAAAGGACTTGAAGGTGTCTTGGCTGGACTACCTCTTGTGTCATCGAGTAAGGGCGGCTTGCTTCGAGCTGAGAGAGTAGAAGGCAAGAATAGACTAGAGGGGTGAGAAAGAGATGGGTGTATCTCATGAGGGCTCCAAAGGTAAGTTGAAGGTACGCGCGGTGCGTCCAAAATGTTCATAAGCTAGGGCTGTGGCGATCCTGCCACGAGGGGTGCGTTGAAGGAATCCTTGCAAGATTAAAAAAGGCTCGTGGACTTCTTCGATCGTGTGAGGTTCTTCTCCGATGGCTGCTGCAAGGTGGTTGAGACCCACAGGTCGACCTTCATAGTGATCGATCAACAGTGTCAGGATTTTGGTGTCGATTTCATCGAGTCCAAGACGATCAATTGAGAGCATGCCGAGGGCTTTTTCAACGAGGTAAAGGTCGGCCATCTCTTTTTTTTCTGTTTGAGTCACGTCTCGAACCCAGCGGATCAAGTTATTCGCAACACGAGGGGTCCCACGGGCCCTTTGAGCAATGACGAAGGTGGCTTTCGGTTCAATTGCGAATGACAAGAGCTGGGCTGTCCTCGAAAGAATCGTGCCGAGAACCTCTGGTGGGTAGTAATCGAGTCGTAGCGTATGCGCGAATCGGGAGCGTAAAGGGGCACTTAAAAGACCCGACCTCGTAGTAGCTCCGAGTAGAGTAAACGGCTGGAGTTTGACTTGGACACTTCGAGCGTTGGGGCCAGAGTCGATGATCAAATCGAGAGAAAAGTCTTCCATGGCCGAGTAGAGGTACTCCTCTGTGATCTTGGAGAGGCGATGAATCTCGTCGATGAAGAGAAAGTCTCCTTGTTTCAAGTTGGTCAAAAGGCCTGCTAGATCACCGGGTCTTTCAATGGCGGGGCCTGATGTCAAAGTCAACTGTCCACCCATCATTTTGGCAACGATATGGGCCAACGTTGTTTTACCAAGGCCTGGGGGTCCTGAAAACAAGATATGACCTAAAGACTCCCCCCTTTCGAGCGCTGCTTGAATGAGAATGTGAAGACGCTTTTTGATCGCCTCTTGACCTATGAACTCATCGAGATGGGACGGACGAAGAGAAGTCTCGAAAGGAACATCGGGCTTGGCAAATCTAGACTCAATGAATGGCGGCTCTTGACTCATACGCGCAACGCTGGCAGCATCCTTACACTCGATCAATTTAGCATGCTTGGCATTTCCCAACTATACCGAAAAATATAAGATCTTTTTCTGTTGGACACCTTCCAACTGAAATCAGTATGGTTAGGGCTTTGAAAGAAAACAGAAGGAAGATGGACCATGAGCCTGCAACCTGATCATTGGATACGTAAAATGGCTTTGGAAGAGGGGATGATTGAGCCTTTTGTCGGTAGACTCATCAAAGAATCCAAAGGAGAGAGGGTGGTTAGCTTTGGCCTCTCAAGTTACGGGTATGATCTACGAGTTGCCGAAGAGTTTCAGATTTTCACTGACCTACACCATACCCTCATCGACCCTAAAGCTTTTTCTTCCGATATTTTTGTGCCGGTGCAAGGCCCTTTTTGTATCATCCCCCCCAATTCGTTTGCCTTGGCTCGCAGTATAGAATATTTCAAGATCCCCCGCAATGTATTGACTCTCTGCATTGGAAAGTCGACGTATGCTCGTTGTGGTATCATTGTGAATGTCACCCCTTTTGAACCCGAGTGGGAAGGTTATGTCACTTTAGAAATTTCCAATACCACTCCTTTACCAGCCAAAATTTATGCAGGCGAGGGTTTGGCACAGGTTCTTTTCTTTGTCGCGGAGCATGTGTGTGAGACGTCGTACCGTGATCGAGGGGGTAAATATATGTATCAAAAATCGAAAATAACAGCACCAATTACTTAATACTTAGACATTTAAGATCTTTTTATAGCGAAGAATTGTAGCATCAGCATAATTAGGGTCTGTAAGGGGTCTCGAGATTCTATGAGGTGTCGCAATTGGGCTTTATATCTGGGGATCTTTGGTTTGATGGGTATGTTTTGTCTAGTGCCTCTTCGAAAGAAGCACTCTGAGCTCAAGGCTCTCCAAGCTAGGAGATTTGATCTTACCTCTCAGCTGGAACAATCCAAGGATCAAAGAGATGAACTTCTTTTAGAGGTGGCTTCAATGGAGGACCCAGCTTGGATGGAGCTTGTATTGATGAGGGACTTAAAAGTCGTTCCCGATGGTTGGCTTAAGATTTATTTTCAAACTTCTTCATGACCGTAGCATTCATCCTCCTTTTGATCCTTCTATTGTCTATTTCGGCCCTTTTGTCAGCGTCTGAAACAGCTTTATTTTCCTTGTCGCAGCCTGCTTTGAAGAAGATGCAAGGGGAGCGTCATATGCGCTGGCGCTTAGTTGCGAAATTGATGCAGCGGCCACGAGATTTACTCGTGACGCTCCTTTTGTTGAATGTCTGTGCCAATCTCTTGGTACAAAATACGGTATCTAGCCTTTTTGGGATGAGCTCGAGCTGGCTTTTGAAGGTGGGACTTCCTTTGATATTGACTCTTTTTTTTGGAGAGATACTTCCTAAATCTTGGGCCCTGTTCCATAACCGAGCTATCGCCTATCGGATGGCTCCCAGTTTGAGTCGTCTATCGAGGTGGATTCGAGGGATTCGAGATCCATTGACGTGGATCACCAGTCGGATTTCTCGATGTCTTTTTTTCTATCTGTCAGAAGAACAAGAGATCTCTATGGCAGAGCTGTCTCATGTACTACATGCTTTTCGTGGACAACAGACTCTATCAGACGAGGAAAGGCAGTTGATCGGGGGATTAATTGATTTGAAAAGGTTGTCTTTAAAAGAATTGATGCGACCTCGAGAAGAAATTTTGGCTTACGAAATTGAAGGGCCGATCGACCACCTTGTTCAGCTTTTTTCGATAGAAAAGGTGGCCAAAGTGCCTGTTTGTCAAGGTAGCCTTGACAAGGTGATTGGGATTTTGGGGGTGGAGACTTTCTTCACCCATCAAAGTCAGATTCAGCGAGGGCAAGATCTATTGCCATGGATTAAAGCCCCTTTATATGTACCTGAAACGACGAGGGGATGGGCCTTGCTGAACTCATTCAAAGAGCAAGGAGAGGAGCTGGCTTTAGTCATCGATGAATATGGGGCTCTCAGCGGGTTGATCACACAAGAGGACCTTATTGAAAAGGTGGTAGGAGAAATTCAAGATGGTCGAGACAACTCTTCATTGTATCGACGTGCTTCAGATAGGTCGATCATCGCCAATGGCAAGCTAGAGATTTCCGAGTTCGAGCATATTTTCCAAACATCGTTAACAACGCATGAACATTATGTCACCGTGGGCGGGTGGTTGATCGAGCAGTTAGAGGATATTCCTCAGACAGGCACTCGTTACTTATATCCCCCATTTTTGTTCTACGTCTTGGATGCGCAGCCCAATCGCGTTCGTCAGGTGTATGTGCGGAAGTTGGAATTATGAACACCTCTTCGCCTCTTTTTTTTGCTGTCTTGACTCTAGTTGCGCTTGTATTTCAATCCCTATTTGTCCTTTTCGAGATGGCAGCGATCTCATTCCATCGGATTCGACTCCAGTATTACGTAGGACGTGAAATGAGGTCAGCGCTTTGGTTACAAGCTCTTTTGAGTCGTCCCTCTCGCTTATTTGCGACAACGTTAATCGGTGTCAATACGGCACTTCAGGTGGGCTCTGAAACGGCGAGGCGGTTTTATGAAGCGGTGGGGATGAACCCTGATTGGAGCCCTTTATCGCAGATCTTGATCGTTGTCATGTTAGCTGAGTTGTCCCCTCTTTTTGCAGCAAGGCGCCATCCAGAACAGATTGCTCTTGTGTTAACCCCCTTGATGGGGGCGATTGCGTATTGTTTACGTCCTGTTACATGGATAGTGGAAGCCATTTTGTCAGTGCTACAAAAACGTTCTCCCTTATCAGTCACAAGGCCCCTGATTTCGAGAGAAGAAGTGAAGATGGCCTTTGAAGGAAATCCAGAAGATGAGTTTTATCGAACGACCTCGCACATTTTTACCCTGAAAGATGTCACGGTTCAAGATTGGTTAATCCCCTTGGCTCAGGCGCCACTTCTTCCATCGTCAGCCAAGGTGAAAGATGTTCAGGAAAAGATAGGGGACGTACCTATGACATCGACTCTGCTCTATCACAAGAAATTGGATCAGATTGTGGGGATTATTCATCTCCACGACATCGTCGGGCTTGAAGAGACAAGACCCCTTCTTCCCTTGGCCCACTCTCCCTGGTTTTTATCTCCTGAAGCCACCCTTTTCTTCGCTCTAGAAGAATTTAGGCAAAATAAACAAAGGGTGGCCATTGTGTTAGATAAACAAGGTCAAAGTTTTGGCTTTTTGACCCTAGATCATCTTGTCAATCGTATGTTTAAAGAAAGCCTGCCGTTGAGCAAACGATTTCAGCATCTTGCAATGCAGGTAAGAAGAACGCTGCCTGGCAGCATGCAGGTAGAGACGTTCAATCAGCTTTTTTGGGCTGACCTATTAAGCACTCCTGGACAGACCCTGAGTGAGAGGATACTAGAAG
>JAGVDZ010000021.1 GCA_020058465.1 Parachlamydiales bacterium
CTTCTGAATTTTCAGAATCGTTGAGTGAGACGACTTGGATGCGGTCAATGCCTAGCGCTTGCTTACTTTCTTCGATAAAATCGGGGCTATCTCCGCTGAGAGCGGATAGAGACTGAAGGACTTGGAGAGCTTGAAAGCCGTTGATTTCATTGATGTTTTGTCCAAATAGGAGGTAGGCGAGGATCGTCCCCACAGGAAGAGAGGGGGTCGATTGGAGAGTCAGCTCTGGTCGGTTCAAGGGACCTACGAGATGAGCTTCAATAAGGACATCTCGAGTCTGTGTGACACCTTTGAGCGATACAAGGGGGAGGGCATTGGGCTTGCCTGTGAATAAAAGGCTTCCTTTTTCCAGCTTAAACGTACGGCCGGCAAAGAGAAATTCCCCCTTTTGAAGGTCGAGATGGCCGAGTGTTTCTAAGGAAGCAAGAGAGCCTTGGAGCATACAAGAACCTCCCCAAGTGGAGTGAAGTCCTCGTCCTTCAATCGAGATGGTGTCGGGTGACTCAATCACGAGATTGAGCTGCAGCGTGGGGAGTTGAGTTGTAGCGCTTGGTGTCGAAGAGGGTGTGGGCAGGGGTGGTTCATAGTGGACAGGGAGGGTGACGGTCGGGTTGGGGAGACGTTGTGGGATGGTGAGGGTGCTTTGATCGATGATCAAGTGACCTGAGGCTGTAGGATTGAGGAGGGTTCCTTCCAAGTCCAGCCGACCTGATACAGAGGCATTGACGAGATCGATAGAAGCAAACTGATGATGATCAAAGGTGAAATTAGCTTTGAGAGGGAAGTTATCGGAAGGGAGCAATTCAACGTGGCCCGAACCTTCGAGATGTCCTTGAGATAGGGCGTCTTCGGCTACCAGTTTTGTCATATTTAAGACAGTTTTATCGGCTTCTAAAACGATATTTAAATCAGTCAAAGAGCTCCCTGTAATGAGGTTTGTATAGGTTCCTTGGTTCAGTTGGACGGTCCCTTCCAACATAGGTTGCAGGTAGGATCCTGATAGATTTAAAGTGGTATCGACACGACCTGTGACTTGGTGGGTACCGTCATGGGGAATAAAATAGGTTAAGGTCTCAATAGGACCTTGGTAGAGAAGGTTCGACGTCCAGGGGGCTGTTGGATCAAAATGGATCTCGAAAAGAGGCATTGTCCATGTCATGGGCAAGGAGGCTTGATAGGATAACGATACCACGTGTGCTTCATCTTGCAGATTCAAGTGGCAAGTAGAATGGGTCGGGTCGATTTGAATGTGCGCATCCAAGGTGCTTTCGAACAACAGTTCTCGGAATGGGGAGGCTAGTTGGAGATGGTCAATATGTAGGTGAGCATTGGTGACCAGGTTTGTGGTTTGAGGATGGAACAAGAGTTGTCCAGACAGGTCCCCTCCCATCTGAAGATGAAAAGGATTGGCTGAGAGAAAGTGAAGAGGAATGTGGTGGAGAGTCAAGAGGCTTTCTTGGCTTGGGGCCATATGTCCGAATAGGATGCCTTCCCCTATCTGTAGGGAGAGGGGGGATAAGGATGGGGTTTGCAAAGACTTTTGCTCGAGCGTCGCTGGCGATTTCAATGAGATCAACTCACCATCGATGGTCCCTTTCAATTCTTGCAAACTGACCAAAAGATGGGGGTGGAGACTCCAAAAGCCTTCGAACTCGAGCCAACTTGGCTCCTGCAGTGTCCCTTCTACAGAACCTTGGATCCAATTATTTTGAGGGCCGACTTGGGAGGTCACAATAACTTGATCAAGAGTGCCTTGAGAAGATTGACAATCTTGCAACACTCCCGCAAAATGGCCTTCGAGTTCCTCTTTGTAAGCAAATTGTCCATCGATCATTGCCTGTTGAACGAGTGTCGTGCCGTGCTCCAGGGAGGTTCCCTTGAGCCAACCCGAACCTTCGATGTCGAGTTGCTGAGAGATGACAGCGTGGGCTTCCCCTGTAACAGAGCCGAGCCACTTAGGAAAGAGGATTTCAAGTTGAACAATGGAGCCAGATGCATTTGCGTGCCATGTCTTTGTGTCTGCATCATAATCGAAGATGGTATTGAGTCGAGCACTAGGACAGGTGAGGGTATGGTGAGAGGTGTAGGAGAGAGGATCGATCTTGGACTGGAGGGACCACAAAACTCCTTGATATAAGGCAGTCATATCGAGAGATCCTTCTTGTTGTGCATCCAAGAAGATCGACATTGTCCCTTGTTGGAGTGTGTTGGAAAAGAATGTGCCGTGGGCTTGAAGGTGGGGTTGAAAGACTCCCGACATTTGAAGGTGGAGGGCATCGATCGACTGAAGGCAAAGCTCGAATGAAGAAAGGGTTTTTGGAAAGACGATTTCAAGAGAGGTTTCGATAGGGGAAGTCAGAGAAAGGTTCATTTGAAGGTGTGGGTTCTTTCGTAAGTGCAACGTTCCTTGGAGTGGAGATGTCCAGGGTGCTTGCAAAGGCAAGGTGAGCTGCAGGGACCTTCTTTGAAGGGACAGTACCCCTTGTTCGACGAAGAAAGGGGGAAACCATGGAGTTGAGAGCGTTTCGATCTCGATCGAGCGAATCTTGATCTCCCCCTTCCAGAGGGACCAAAATGACAAGGAGCCAGAAAGGCTTTCAGCTGTCATTGTCTCTCCCTCGAACACAACGGAGGGTTTTTGCACTGTTAAGGTGTGCCAAATTGACCCCTCAAGCCCTTGATAGGTGATGTGCAGATGATCGAAAGGAAGATTTGAGAGGATAGATCGTAGGGCTTGATGTTGGATCCAAGGGATGTGCAAAGCTGCACTGAAGAGACTTATGAAGGCAATAAGAGAGAGCCAAAATGGTTTCATTAAAAAGCCTGCCCTATGGATGCATAGACCTGGAAGTTATGATCGAGACCAATTCTTTTGTTGAGAGGAAAGCCAATATCAAGCCTTAAAGGGCCGAACGAAGTGAAAATACGCAATCCTCCCCCTACGGAAAATCGCCAAGGCTGTTGAAACTGAGGGAGCACGCTTTCTTCTACAAGACCCATATCGGAAAAGGCAACTAAGCCAAAGGAAGAAGTGAGTTTGGTTCGTAGTTCCAC
>JAGVDZ010000020.1 GCA_020058465.1 Parachlamydiales bacterium
GAATCTTGGAAATAGCTATAAGTTTTCAGAGCCGTTTGATAAATCTCTTTTTTTTTCTCTTTAGATAGGGAGCGGCTGAGTCCTCGTATAGAGATAGCAACTGTCCCCTTGTTGAAAGGGCAGACAACCTCGATACCTCCTTGCACTTGTTGAAAATGAACATTTCCCATAAAAATCCTATGCTATATTATACAAGATTTTTGACTTAAAATCAAGTTGATTATCTATACATGGACTATTAATAATAAGACATTTATGACAAAAACGGCATTCTCCCCATTTCGTTCTCTGCTCCTGTTTGGCCCCCCTGGGTCGGGTAAGGGGACCTTAGGTAAGCTATTGGCTCAAGCAGGGGGGCACTACCACCTCTCTTCAGGCGATATTTTTCGAGGTCTTGATCCTGAGTCGGAGCTAGGGCGGAGCTATTTTTCCTATGCTCAGCGAGGGCTTCTTGTCCCAGATGAACTCACCATTTCGATCTTTACAAACTTTGTCCATGGTCTGATCACCACAAACCGATTTTTCCCCTCTAAGCAGCTCCTCATCCTCGACGGGATCCCCAGAACCAAGCCTCAAGCGAGCATGCTCAATGAGCTCTTGCGTGTGGAAAAGGTAGTTATTTTAGACATCGAAAACGAACAAAAACTCTTCGAGAGGGTGCGTAAAAGGGCTCTCATTGAAAAGCGATTTGATGATACGGATCCAAAGGTCCTATCGACGAGGCTCAGGGTTTACCGTGAAGAAACGGCCTTGATCTTAGATGGGAGCTACGATCGCAATCTTCTCGTCTCATTCCAAGCTGATCAAAAGCCTTTTCAAGTCTTGAATGACGCTCTGACGGCTCTTGGCTCTATCTTATAAATCATCATGAGATCACCGCTAATATACACGAATGAATTCAAAATTTGTGTATATAAACTACCTCAAAGTGCGTCTAAATCATTCTCTTCGAAGAGAATCGAAGCCCCTCTTTGGTCAACCTCTCTTCTTCTATTCCGCTCCTCTTTGATACCGTTGTCCAAATTGACCATCTCATTATCCAAATTTGTTGCGGACTCGTTCAATGCATCCGCAATTGCATTTGTGACTGGGGTGGAATCCACGAATCTATCGTAGAGGCCTCCACGGATGACCCACTCTAGCATCGTTGTTCGAACTACTGCTGGATCGCTAGATACGCGATTCAGATCGAGTTCTTCTCTTTGATTTACATCTGTGAGCGCCAAAATCAGCCGCTCCTCAGCTCTCTTCAGATTTCTACCTACTTCAAATATTTTTATTTTTTCTTTGATTAATTGTTTGCAAGTCCGTTGCAGATCGTCTTCAAGCGATATGAGCTCTTTGGTCAGATCCTGAATCGGCACGTAATTGAGACTTGCAAGTTCTATTATTTTTGTTTGTGTGTCTAGCAGTTTCTCTTTTACAAGAGCTAATTGATGATTCAATTCTAAGTGGTACGCTCTTATGGCCTCAATGTCCTGTGTGATACCATTTCTCTCAGCCATGGAGGATGGAATTTTGCTTTGAACAGATTGACTCATCCTCAAAGTTTTCACTATTTCAGAAAACCACTTCTCTTGTGATACCACTGTCCGTTGGTCTTTGCTTTGCAGAAGATAGGTACGAGCATCGCTACCCAAACCATCGTGTAATGAGCTGGGCTCTACAATGTGCTGTAACTGCCCCTTCAAAGCCTCAGTCTCTTTCGTCAACTGCCGGATATTCTTGTCAGCTTGAGAAAGATTCGTGTTCACCACGACCTTCTCGAAAGATGTAGCTTCATTTATGACCTCCCTAGACTGCTCTTTAAGCTGCGTCACCTCGTTTGTCTGTTTCGTTAGTTCTCTCTTCCAATAGGTCTCTTCTAAACGAAGGGTTTCTGCCTCCAACATCTCGGTTAACATACCACGACATTTTGTAGCCCACACCTCATCCATTTCGGTAAATCTTGCTGCCACCAAAGTTGGTCGCTCTTGTCTCCGCTTAAGAATCTCTTTCAAATCCATAGGAGCCGAAAAGAATGTTAGAACACTATCCCCATCTTCTTCATCAGTCTCTACAGAAACAACATTGCTTTGTTTAAGATCATTAAAAGCTCGATCTACCTCTTCCACCATCGTCTTAGCAAAGGACTCTATCCCATTTGCAATGAGGTCTGTTACAAACTCGCCATTCGAGGCCTTTCTTGGCTCTTGTGCTCCCTTCATTCCATTAGAAACAACAACGGTATTGCGACAAGCTTCCCCATCTTCAGGAATCACTTGTAGGATAGCTGTCTTTAACATTGCGGACGTATTTAATTCTCGATGTTGTACCTTCATCCTGAGGCAAAAGTTTCGGGTCTCTTCTATAAAGCAAGCAAGCTCCTTGCTCGTCGTAATTGTGCGATCGTCTTGGAGACAAAAGTGTTCATTTTTAAAGTTCTCTTTTTGTCCTTGAAGTAGCTTGGCGACACCAATGTTGACGTAAGATTGTCTTTCCTCGATGTCGAGCCCATCTTGACAAGCTCTATCTAAAATTCTCTTCGGAGAATAGGGGAAAATCCTCATGGCGACCCGCTCAACTTTTCGCCCTAAAGCTTGGATTGCTGAACCAAATCGATGTAGGAGAGCCACTTCCCTAC
>JAGVDZ010000001.1 GCA_020058465.1 Parachlamydiales bacterium
CTCCGCTTGTAATCATCTCAACCCATCTGAGCTGCGCTAATGTACGAGGCATAAAATATTCGTTCTGCCCTGCTACAACTTGAAAAATATGCCTGTACCCGAAGAAATCCTCATTTTGCTGTCTAACTATGGCTGAAAGATGTCTGTTTTCAGCGTCTATATAAGGGACAATCTCAGTTTTATCATCCCAATCGGATTCTCCCTCGTTAATTTCATCGAGGTAAGACCTGCAAAGCTGAATGTGGTCTTGCAAGCTATTCATAAAAACACGTTCCAGCTAGACGTTACACCGTCCATATCGTTTAAAAGTGGCTTCCTGAGCATTTTGGCGGTTTCCATAGCCATATCTTCAAGGTCAGATTCTTTCTTGTCCGCAGCTTGCTTCTCTGCTTTTTCGATTTCTTCTTGAATCTTTCTTTCTTCCCATTTCCATTTTAATTCTTTGAGCCTATCGAGTGCAAAACCGCATGGAAGATATCTAGCGCCGCTCTCTCTATCTCTTAAAGTCATCACCCAGTGCCATTCCGCAGGATTTTCCCACAAAACAATCATCCAACACTTTTCCAAAATATTAAAAACACAATCCAAGCGATTATCTATGAGCTTCATTTCATTAACAAACTCACTATGCGCCTTCATGCTTGGATGAAATCTTTCAGAAAAAACTTTTAAATTCATAATATAAAAAAACCCGATGGCCTCATTGCCATCGGGTTCTATTTTAGGTTTAGGTTACTGCAATCCCGACAAGAGCAGAATGTGCCGCTCTGAAATCGGTTGCAAACTCTGCGTCATAAACGAGAGTGCATTCGTAAGCCTCTTCGCCACCAGAACCAACGATACGGGCAAGGATTGCTCCGTCCTGATCCATCCACTCGACATCACACATGCGATAATGAGCAAGATTTTTAGAGGACAGAAAATACATGCGGGTTTCGCTCGATGAGCGCGGGCAGTGCTTATCAACGACAAGCGCAATGTCGTTTACCATGACAGCACTAAATCCACCCTTCAAGTTCACGGTGTCTGTGAAACGCTTCTGACCCTGTAGCAATTTGTAGTACTCCCGACGGCCAGCGTAAGAAGTGATAATGTAATCAACTTCCCCGCCTTTCTCTTCAGCGGCGTCAATAGCCTGCTCCATGTCCATCTCGTCAAGAGGGGCAGGTGTTCCCGCTGTGCCTATCAGGTTTGCTTTAAAGAAAGAACCCGCAGAAGTAGTAGGGTCAATATTCTGAATGGTTCCAGAGTTTTTGACAATATCGCCAAGTCCTTGGAGCTCTTGCGCAGTTGCCACCCCTTGTCGCCGAATCACTTCTGCTCCTGAAGTTGTAATTGTGGCAGTGAAGACAACAACAGTTTCGCTTGTAATCGATGAAACTGTTCGGTCACCGATACCGTCCACTGTCACAACCATTCCAGGGAATAAATACTGAGTCGAATCAACCGTCTGCGTCGCGGAAGCTGCGCCACCGGCGGCAACCGTTGCAATCACGCCAGTAGACCCAGTGAATAACTGACGGTTCACGTCATCGGTAAGATCATTCGAAAGCCCCTTCATTTCAGCAGAAACGGCACGAAGGAAAGAGCCTTTATCATTACGGGTAGCACGGATCAGCTTTCCGTAAATTTTACCGCGTCCGTAAATGGTTTTGGTCTGAAACTGAGCGTACTTGTACTGCTGTGACCCAGCGGTAGGAAGCGTGCCGTTATAAGCGCGAGCCCCAACTCCAGAGTTGCGGCCAGACTGTAACGGGATTTTTACATAATCGCCGGAAACCTCTTCAGAGGTTTTCCGAACTTTGTTCATGAGGATTGTTTTGTTGTTTAGGTTGCTTCGAATAGGGCCGATAAAGTCATTTTTGAGTACATCAGCCGCAGTGGTTAAATCTGCCATAACTTATTTTAACTCCTTAAATTCCTAACCTGCCACGTGCGGAACGCTCAGCTTCATCGAATGTCGATGGAAGGGCTGCGCTAAGGGGCCTTGAAGAACCGGATGTTCTGCTTGTCTGTGATCCAATCCTTGCCTGTTTCTTTGACGCAAAAAGGTTTGAATATCGATCTTTGATCGACTGCCTCACCTCTCTGGCAATCATAGAAATTGGCTTGTCTTGATTGATTGCAAGCTCGACAAGGATTTCCTTGTACATCTGCTTTTGAATCTTATCGTTTTTTACATCCTGAATCTGAGCCCTTACTTCCGCATCAATAGACTTGGTTAGTTGTTCTTGTTTTTGTTGTTCTTGCCACGCCTGAAAACTCTGCAATCCGCGAGCTAGGCTAGGATCAAGCTGATTGTAGCCATTCCCTTGACCTTGCACATGCTGCTGCTTCCCTTGATATGAAGACCCGCGACCCATCTCATTAAGAACTCTTGGGTCAACGTCATACCCGATTGCAGCGAGTGCTCGGATTGCGTGCTGAGGCGTGACATGCTGAAAAAGAAGCGCGGGGTTGCTCACCTCGTTAGAAACAACCTGATTAAACGAGTTTATCGCTTGCTCAGCTTCTTGACGTATTTGAGCAACTTCCTGACACTTCTTCGTAAACTCCGATTGCATCATGTGACCACGGCTTAAAACGTCGAGATGCTGCGGCGTTACTTTGTCCCCAACTTTTAGAGAAACCCCGTTTCCGAGATCGAATGGCGGCTCACCAGAATCGACAACATCTGGGATGATAGTGTTTAAGTCTTCGCCTTCAGAGCCTTCAGAGGGTTCTTGCTCTTCGCTCTTAGCATCATCATCAGCTGTTTGATCTGCATTCTCTTCCGTGTCGTTTTCCGGCTGCGTATCTGCGTCATTCTCAAATTGGTCCGCGAGCTTATCTATAGGGTCAACTTCTCCGTGGTTGTTTTCTTCTAGTTCATATTTAGGCATATGCTTTGCGCTTGCCCCAGTCTTTGCCGTGAGGTGTTCTTTTTAGAGTCTCACTACGCAAAAGGTATTGGTTCTTGCGCCTCCTCTGGTTGTTCATAATCGCCAGTCTCTTCCGATTCGGGTATTCCATCTAAGGAGTCCATCGGTTGAGGTGTTGGCGGCTCCATTCCGGCGGCTTTCATCGCCACTTCGGGGGCAATCTGCGTTGACGCAGATATGCTCACTCGTGGCGGCTCAGGCTGAACGGGTGGAGGCTGTAAAAACTTTTCATGTTCATCCGCTAAGCGGTTCAAAATTGCTTTCTGCTCAGGTGGCCACTTCTTCCACTTCGGGCCTTTTCTATACTTGTTATAAACTCGAATATGCTCCTCGTGGTCCTCCCAAGGATTCGCGACAATCCCCATGACAGGTGGAGTCATGATCGGCTGGCCATCAGGCCCAATCTGATCGGTAGGCTGGCCCTCTTCTATTGGTTCAAGATCTCCGATCTCTATTCGATCAATATTATCTTTCGCGTTCTGCTCATCTAGCGCGTTATCCTCAAACATTGTTCGAAGGTGACCAAACTCCAAAGCCTCTAAAACCCTTCGCTTGACGCGCCCGTCGTTTGGATCGCCAAATAAGCCCATCTGGTAAGCGTTTTGAATCTGTTCCCGCCTGACTTCTCTTGACCACGCTGCGCTTGATTGCAGATCAACGTAAACCGTAAAATTGTCATTCAACTTGTCTCTAGAAATCTTGTGTCTCTCTACGCCATTCTCTCCGATAATCTTGACCGTGCGCTCTTCATCTTCCTGCATAAACTCCCGGTATAAACTGAGAACGTGCTTACCGGCTTTCTTCAAGCAAGAGCGGTACTGAATCATTGTGGGATTGACTCGTGTATCATCGGCATCCTGCAACCTAGCTATTGCCACGCCACTTTTAACGCCGGTTGGAACGTCGCCCTTCGTGGCTTCAAACTGTCCGCTGATTTCCATGAAAGATTTCGCGAAGAGATCAAACTGGCCCATGACATGGTTTGGCATTCCGGTGGGGGTCAAATACTGGGGTGGCTGGCCATTTTGCGCGTCATAATAAAGAACCTCATCTGCCGAATCATCAAAACCGTCACGCTCTATATCCCCACCCTTTTCCGCAAGCAGCTTAATATTTCCAAAGTTGTCACCGTTCGCTATCACCTGACGCCAAACTCTATTCTCTCCGCTCTGAACGGGCAGAAGGTTTTCCATCGTTCCTATTCCCCACGGCGACCCAGAAACGGGAATGTCAATCATGTGTGTAAATGGGTAAGGGTTCTCAGGATCGTTTCTCAAGTGCTTGTAAGGCAGCGGTGATGGCTTCGTGTAGTCTGCGGTAGGGTTGAGCCATATTCCGTTTGAAATGGCTATGTACGCGCCTTCTGGGTATTCAGAGCATTGCTTTATGTAAAGCTCTTTCACAATCGCAGTATCCGTTTCTTCTTTCTCATCTGCCCCAAAAGAGTCACCTTGATTGCCAACTAGAGTAAGTAGCTTTTTCTGATAATGACTTACCTGAGAATTGTCTTTTTCCCCTTTAACTCTTGACCCTTCTTCCCAGTCATCCTTGATCGTGCTCAATGGCTCTTCGTGTACGTGCATAATCCAGGGTGAGTCTTCCATTCTCGTTTTAGTCCCAAACGCAAAAACCATGTCAAACGGCGGGACTTCGATAAACTTCACGTCACCCTCTTGCACCATTTCCCCAGTAAAAGGGTCTTCAATGCTACCCCCCAAATCGTGATCCCATATAATTTTCCAAAAACTGTTACCGGTATCAACCGCCCACCCCAAAAACGCCAAACGCTTAAGCTCCATATCTTCGCGCTGGAAAGCATATTTCAGAAGTAGTTCATCATAGCGCGCCATATCCCTTGAATCTTCGTCTTCCGTATCAATCGAAACCGTCCAGACTGGGTTTTCACGAGAAAGTTTAGCGACTTTCATCGTGTGAGCACCCAGCATCTTATTTACAATGATCCCATCTTCTTCCCTCTTTCGCTCAGGCGGTAGAAGCTCACCAGTTGTCAAAGAACGTCTTAAATTCTGATAACCGCGCCGATAAGCAATGTTTATGAACCATTGCCTATGCAACTGCTGCAAAACGGATTTCTCGCGACGCCTGTAATACTTATCTACAAGAGAGATCCACTTCTGGCCGCTATTTCCGGGCTTTAGACCAGAAACAATATTTTTAGCTGTCTGAATGACACCCATACTTTAACACTTCTTTTTTTTGCCTGTTTTCTTTTTCAATTTAATCACCTCCCAAACGCTTCCCAAGTTCCAACTTGATTTTCATCTGTAACAATCGTCACCTGTGCAGAAGTCTGGGCCGATGTTTTGAGCACAGGAAAAGTCTCATTGATTACGCTTGCGTTAGCTGACACGGCAGAACCTTTTGGCTTAAGAGTAAGCCCTTCACAGATACGGAGGCCGGTCTTAATGTCACCCCCAATACCCCCGCCTGAATTGGTATAAGTGCCCCAAGTTTTCTTTTTATTTCCTTGAAAAGAAGAATCTTCGATTGCTGATGTAAAAGCCATTTCCCCCCCCTGTTAAATCCCACCTAAGACTGCATTAACAGTTTCCGGCTGCCTTGCCGGTCTTTTTGGTTTCCAGTCTTTGGAAGGCGTTTGTGTAATTTTAAATTCTTGATAATCCCGTGACATAAGCCGGTCATTTAATGACGCAATCACGATCCATTGCTTATAGATAATGACGCAAAGAATTAAGTAGGTCGATACCGTCAAAACAAGTACCAGTGCTATTTGTAGCGTCATAGGATTATCGACAATTTAAAATTAAATCCCAACATTTCGATTCATCCTAGATCGAGCCCGTTTCTTGTCAAGGTACTGTTTTGCTTTTTGAGCCGTCACTTGTTCGTATGGGATTTCTTTGAAGTTTCTATCTATCTCTTCGATGGTGGGTTGATATTCGGGGACACTGAAGCGGGACATAACGCCATAACGAAGCATGTCATAAGCATCATCGCCAGCCCAAGGCTTGGGCTCTGTGGCGTCTACTTTCAAGACATCGTTTGGCTTCTTAGGATCATGGAGCATTCGAGGGATGCACTCAATCGTTCGCATGCAGTTTTCTAAAATGAACAGACGCGGCCCCTTCTTACCGTTTGGCATGTTCTTCCAAGCTAGGCGCTTTCTCAATTCAGACGCGCCTTGCACGCGATCAATCTTGGCTTTTATTATCCTGATATCAGGAATGCCAAAATCTTCTTCTAAGCTTGAAAACTGTTCTGCGATAGTACGACTCCCGTCCCGTTGAGACGTCCAGCAATCATGCCCAGCAACAATGTAATCAAGCTTTGAAACATCTGTTATTTCGTGAATGTCTCTGGCTATCTCATCAACGCGCTTTCCGAAGTTTGCCGCTTCTCGAAGCATAATTAGGTTTCCATCCCCATCAACCGTAAACTCTCCGAAAATGTATGGGTGAAAGAACCCGTGATCATATGCCCCAAATCGCGTCCAGTAAGGCTGCACCTCATTAAAGAAATATGACGGAAGGATATGCACTTCTCGGTTCCACTCATTGAAAAACTGCCCTGAGAATTTATCCCAGTTCCCGTCTAGCATTGCGGCAACAAGGACAGGATCTCCTAGGCCAGCAAGGCGCTCGTTATAGTTTGGATCGTCCTTCAATGCTTCAGGGTTATCCTCCAGCTTGGCAGGAACGAACTGGCGCAACATCCCCCCTTCCTTCGAAGGGGCCCTGTGCATCTTCAATGGTGGTGCGCACGTAACAAAAGACTCTTTAACCCACTTGTGACCAACGCTACCGGGGTTAGATCCCATCTCAATGCGCGGGATCATCCCTTGATACTGTTCAGGGATAGAAAGCCCTACGGCACGAACTCGGCCACGTAGGAAGCGGTAAATGTACTCTGTGAAGTGAGTGGCTTCGTCGATCATGAGAACGTGGATTTCAGCCCCTCGATACTTTTCAACGTCTGACTCGTACTGACAGTGACAAAGGGCAATTCGTGAGCCGGTCTTCACCCACACAAACTCGTTCTCTTGCTTGTGATATTTTACAGCACCCGATTCAAGAAGGTTGGACAATAGGAAAAAGAAGTTCTTTGGGCCTCTGAGGTGATTGTCTTTTAGTTCAGGGGAAGTTCTTCGGAAGAGGTAAACTTGGATACCTGGTATCTGCTCACACCATCTGATTGCGGATATACGGAGGAGAAGAGATTTACCCCCACCTGCTGCCCCACCATATAAAAGCTCAGTTGCAGGAGAGTAAAAGGCCCATCGCTGCTTGTCATTCAGCTTTAGGATAGGGGTTTGGTCCTGCATCAACTGAAATCACCTTTTGTTCAATGGTTGCCGTAACATTTTGATTTAAACTCTCACCGTATTTTTTAGGCTTCATCTTCGAGGCTACCCATTTTCTCGCATCAACTCTGAGGCGCGACCTTTGATAGTTTTCTCCATTGAAAGCCCATCCTACATTTCCTTTGTCATGCCTCTCCATCCAATCATTTGTGCCATCATCGGCGATATCTAAAATCTCTTCAGCTAAATAATCGGCTTGATCCTCTTTTGCGCGCACGTATTTCGTGCGAAACTCTTCGTTCCCATCTGCATTAAGAAACCTTGTGAAATTTGAATAGTCTGGAAACTTGTCGGAAGACCTTAGAATCTTTACTACTGATTCGCCTGCAACTATCCTATTCAATATCTCATCTTGAACATCAGGAGTCATTTTAGTTGGTCTACCCCCAGCATGTTTAGGTTTTTCAGGTAATTTTTCCATAATCATTCACACACTTTATCAAATCCACTGCCATTTTCATTGCCTCTTCCATTGTGTCACCCTCAGTTACACAATCAATATGCGGCACAGTCACAACAAAGCCAACTTCTTCAGCATTCTCAAAAACAACATCGTGACCAAGAATCTTAATAATCTTTCCGCTCATAAATAAGGTCTTCTGGGAAGTTTAGAATGTTTGCAATCTGCAATAGGCGGGAGTCTTCAGTTGGAGCTCTATTCCATCGGTAAGCGTAGGAAAGCAAAGTCTTTCGACTCATTCCCACCCGTGAAGCCAAATCTTCAAAAGACCCTTCTCGCCATCTCTTCATGGCCAGAAAAAAATCCTCTGTGAGAAAACGGCGGTCTGTTATCCTGAATCTTCCCATACCCCTTATCTGAAAGGGTAAAGGAATTTTAGGAAACTTCAAGTTGTCTAATAGTGAGGTTTGGAAATACTTTGCGCGCCCATTCGGTAAGAGTGGATATGTCCACAATAACGCGACCTTGCTTCGATGGGTAGGACTTTTGATACGCGAGTCTCTGAACAGAATGGTGACGTGAACGGATATAATCAGGATGATACCCGATAAATCTTGCTATTTCCTTCCATCCGAAGATGTAGACTTTTTCCATCCCTTTACCCATCCTTTTAATCCCCTAGGACCCCACCACTAGGTTTCATTTTGTTTCTCCTCCCACAAACCCATACTTCCGAATCCAGTTTGAAATCTCCACATCTAATTCTTCAAAATTGCCAACTGGAACAAGATCTCTTTTCTTTAAAAGCTCCACCGCCTCCTTCAGGGCTTGCATAACAGTTTCAAAACGAACATGTAGAGCTTCTTTACCGCCCACTTGAACGGCACTCTTCCATCCATCTTCTTCAAACTCCCCCATCATTTCCGCGAGTGTTTTCATTTTAATACCAACCTTCCGAAAATCATTGAGACGCATAAAAAAATCCAAAGAAGCCAAACCGGCATAACTAATTCTTTTAATAAAAGATCTATCATCTCTCATCCCCTTTCACGTCTTCCAAATATTGACTAGCTTTCCATCCAGCATCTCTGCACTGTAGACAAATATCTGGATGATCTGTGCAGCCTTCATTTGCATAAAAATCTAAAGCTTCCTTCATTTTCTCAATCACCCTATCCTTCTGATCCAAAATCAAAACAGGACTTTTTCTAAAACTTTGATACTCATTTATTTTTTCAAATTGCCTTTTATTTATAATTTCTAAACCTTTTATTTCCATCTCCCTCTCCGCGAGCTTGGCATCTAATCGCTTATATTCCTTCTCAAAATCCTCCTGATTCTGAATCAGAACTCGTTCAATAACATCGGAAACCTCAATTAACTTTTTCTCTCTTTTGCTAAGAAGAATGTTTTCTTCTTTTAGCCCCATATACCCCTTGAGAAGACGGGATACCAATGGCTGAAAAACAGGGAAATTTTCCTTAAATGATGGGCTTCTAACATAAAGCTCTAAAGTCTTTTCCTCCTCCTCCGTAATCGGTTCAAGGTTGTCGGTGGGGTTGGCAATAGGCTCTTTCTTAGTTTCCATCATCCATTCTACGACTTTTGAAGGATCAGTGGTCATCACAACCCCCTCCCGACCTCTTCGA
>JAGVDZ010000071.1 GCA_020058465.1 Parachlamydiales bacterium
CCATTCCCGTCTCCTTGGCACACAACTGACAGAGGCTATCGTTGAAAAAATTTTAGCCGAACTCTTCCAACACAACGCCCCTTCCCAAAGAGTTTCTGTTGAAAGTATCTTGAAAAGCGTTGCGGCCGTCTTTGAAGTCAAAGTAGCCGAAATTAAAAGCACTTCGAGGCATAAAGAAATTGCTCTGGCAAGACAAGTGGCGATGTACCTTGCCAAGGAATTGGTCAATGAATCTTTGATCAAACTGGCTTCCTCTTTTGGAGGCAAAACCCATTCCACACTTCTTCACGCTTGGAAAAAGATTGCCGATCAAATTGAGGAAAATGAGACCTTAAAACAACAAGTACAGATGGTTCGTCGTAATATTCACTCCTGAAAATCAGGATATCAAATGGATGTTATTGTTTAATTTATTTTTGATTTATTTTTTCTTGATCTGTAAAATCTAAACGAAATAGAATGCATCCATAATGCAAAATTTGGGAATCACTGAAACTCAAGGAGAATCTGTATGAAACTTATCCTCACTTCTATTGCAACGAGTGTTGTGATTCTGTGCGCCTCTCTGCAGGCCGACCCCTCTCTTTCTCTGGAAGGAACGAAACCGTATCCAAATCCTACGCCAAAAAAGGTGAAAGAGCTGAGCGCATCACTGTCACCCAATCCCTCTTTCTGGTACCTCAAGATGCTGGCATCTGATAGCACCTCAAGGGTCTCTTCAGGCTCCCTTCCAGCTCCAGGTTTGAGCATTGGCTATCGCATTGCATCGAATGCCAACGCTCTTGATATTTCAGTGAGCTATGCCAAATCTGAACAAGAATTTGCCGAGTCCGATGGCACCTCCGTCGAGGCATCGACCGAAGTCTCCACATTTCCAAAATTAAGTTATCTTCGCTATCTGACTCCTACCAAAGAACAAAGCTGGTATATGGGTGCAGGTCTTGCCTTCGGTAACGTACGGATCAAATCAGATCGGACCAGCGAAGAGCTCGAAGGCTTCGTCCATGAACACACCACAGCCCAGTTCACAGGTTTTATGCCGAATGCAACATTGGGTATGGAATTTGGACGCTCTTCTAAATGGAAAGGATTTGCTGAAGCAGAAATTAGCCAACCTCTTCTACCTGCCGTGAGCACAGCAGAAACCTTGTGGTCTCCCATTGTCCAGCTATCCCTGGGAGCAGGCTTCTAATAATGAGGTCGTTTGTGTATATAAAGGTCCCTAGCCTAAGTGGTGCAAAGAACCTACCTTGCCCTGCTTCCTAGAGATCTGTTCAAAAATCGAGAGAATTCCTGAGACAAATGAGCCTGGATGATTGAGGTCCGCGGGTAGGAGGAGGGTATTGCCCTCTTTGGCAATCTGTCGGAATGCTTCGATATACTTTTCTGCGATCTGTAGGTGGGCAGCTTCTTGCCCCCCTTCAGTCTGAAAAGCTCTTGCAAGGGTGATCATCCCCGAAGCCGACGCCTCTGCCAACAGAGCAATCGCCTCCGCCTCTCCCTTGGCTCGGTTGGTCTTCAAGATTTGCTCTGCCTCCGACTCCCACACCACACGCTGACGGTGCATTTGGGCAAGGTTCAACGCAGCTTGGCTTTGTCCTTCCGAATGGTTGATCTCAGACTGCCGAATCCCTTCTGACTCTAGAATACGGGCCCTCTTTTGTCTTTCAGCAGTCATCTGTAGCTCCATCGCCTTGCGAACATCGTCGGGCATCTTGATATCTTTGATCTCATATCGAAGACACACAATCCCCCACGCCCTGCTGGCCGAGTTAATCGCTGTCAAAAGCTTACTGTTGAGTGCCTCTCTTTCTTCAAATGTCTTATCCAAAGGGATTTTTCCAACTTCCGATCGCATCGTTGTCTGGACAAGTTGAATGAGGGCTTGAAAAGGGTCTTTTACTCCGTAAGAGGCCGCAATCGGATCGTCGATCTTGACATAGATGAGCCCATCTAAAGTGACCGACACATTATCTTGCGTCACAGTCACCTGCTCTGGCACATGCATCGCCTCTTCCTTAAGAGAATGTCGATAGGCAATCTTATCAATCCCAGGGATCACCCAATGAGGCCCTGGTTCCAAGACGGTCGAAAAACGGCCTAACCTCTCGACTACCCATGCCTCTTGATGAGGAACAATCTGAAATCCCATATAGATCAAGATGGCAAAGGACACTATCAACCCGATACTGATGAGGACAATCATAAAGGTCTCCTTGTCAATCAAAGAATCGTAACTGCAAAATCAATTTAAAATCGACATATCTAAGCTCTCTTAACGTACGCCGAACCCGACTTGGACGACTGGCTCGGTCAATCCACAAGATCACCTTGTCTGGGGCATAGGGTAAAGGCATCCCAAAACGCCAACCGATCCAAAGTGGTTTTTCCACGGTCCCACTCACTTCATGTAATAACATAGACAGATGCCGTCCTTCTTGGTCAAGACGATCTGTTGCCATCACATAGTCGGGAATGGGCCATTCCAACTGGACCCACTGATACAAGAACCAGGAGGCCATTGTCTTGGCATCTGCATAACGAAAGATGAGATAGGGGAAGTGAAAAGACCGCCTCCAAAGTGCCCCTCTGCGAATGAATCTTGTTTTGTCCTTTGAGCATGGCCCACAGATCTCTTGCCCAAAGCTTTCCAGGAAACAATACTGACATCGCTCGGAAGGATCGATCAAGCTCATTTCTTGCCAACAAGCTGAGCACAGCCAAGCGTAGTCGACAAGAGATTGACAAGCAATACAGTATGGTGGAAATAGCAGGTCGAGACAACATCGTCTAATCCAGCGGAACAAACCCTTTTTTCCTTTTGAGTTTGAATTTCGGATGGTCGAGCTTACCCTCGATAGAAATAAAGAAAGACTCAGTAAATTTAAACAAGACAAACTGTTTCATCCGAATCAACACATCGATCGTTCCATCCAGTCCTACTTTGGGATTTCCCTCTAGGAAAAATGTACTACGATCCCCTTCGCTGAAAGATTGTATGAGATCTTTTAAATGAAAGCTCCCCTCTTCGAGAGCGAAGACAACCCTGCCCTTCACGGGGATCAAGATATCCAAATCAAGACCCGCGATACGACTTAAGACATCGGAGGGGGCATCAAAAATCGTCGCCTCTCTCTTATAGGAGTTGATGAACGTCAAGGCCCCTTCAGCTCGATAGGTCTCGGGGAATCGGGCCATTCCGCGCACATCGACAAGGGACAGCTCTCGTACGACTAAAGGGGTTAAAGGACCTGTCTTCATCTGCCCCACACGGCGCAATTGACTTGGCCTTAATTCTTGGATGGTGAGGTGGGGAATACGCAAAACCCAAGGCTCGTTCAAAACTTCTTCCATCACTGCAATCTCATCGATCACGAGTCTCCCTGCAAAATCACTCATCTTCAAATCGGTCAAATGCACGTGTCGAGGGCCTATTGAAATATGGGAGGTCATACTCTGCAGCTGGAAGCCAAAAAAGGCAAACTCTTCGCCACTTAGGAGTCCTTCAAATCCCATGTGATCTGGTGACCAAAAAAGGTGTCCTTTTAACTCATAGCCTTGCCCCATCCGAAGCTCTGAGAAGAGCTCTTGGATCGTTACGGGCACAAAGGGATAGAGTGTCTCACAGTGAATCCGCATGCTGCCGATCAAACAGCCGGGCGCCTCTTCGTGAAAAATAGCCTCACAGCCTCCGAAGTGGCCTTCGATCGTGTGAAGGAGAAGGTCTCTTTCGGAAGAAAGGCTCCATCGTAGAGTCAGAGGGACACTGTCAAATGTCTCTTCCAGCTCCTCTATGCGTGGATCTAAGATCGAAAGCTTGCCATAAGGTCGCTCCTCTAGATGTACGTTGGCGATCACACTGACCCAAAGATCTTGTACAAGAAGATCACTTTTGGCTTGCAGTGTCTTGCCTTGCCCTTGGAAGATCCCCGATCGAAGCTGATAGCTTGTTCCCTTATAATGGCAAAGGGCATGTTGAATTTGACTCGTCCACTGCCCTTCTCGATCAAAGACAAGATCCCCTACCAAATGGATCGGCCCTTCAAAAGGAAGATCAGGAGGGTACAAGGTCATCATCATCTCGGCTCGATCTAGAGCCCAAGCCTCTTGATATCGAAGAGCCTCGGCTCGGACCGATAGAGTATGAGGCCCTTCAATCTCAGTCTCCAAGGGACCTGTCACCCAACCCTCGTCGCCTCTGAATCGCCAGTCGATCGCTGTGTGAGGTCGAATCTGATACGCCCCTTGCACCAACAGGGGACAAAAAAAGCTCCCTTGAGCCTCCCATTGACCATCCCAGCGCCAATCAAAAGATCCCTCCACACGCCCTTGTAAGTCCCCCTTTCGATCTGAGAGAGTAAGCAAGGGGGCAAGTTCGACTTGGAATTCAGATATGTGCCCCTTTGCACTCCCCTTCCATGTCAGATCCCCTTCGATATGTCCCTGCCCAAGCGTTGGATGAGTAATGAGCCCATGTTGATACGCGAGCCCTTGCAAGCCGACTGTCAAGACTCCTTGAGCCTGCCATAAACCAAGTTTGCCTCTCGACACATGAAATAACCCTTCCTTCTCTTCGATCGACAGCACAATATCGGAGACTTGTTTTGTTTTGACGTCGATCAAACTACCTTGAACATCGATGTTCAAAGCGCCCATCTGAGACTGTCTGATCTCAAACAAGCAGCTCCCTTCCTTAGCATCGACCACAAGCTCCGGAAAGAGCTTACGCAAACCCTCCTGGCACCAAGCATTGAAGACACTACCTCGTAGAGAAAAAGGGTAAGGGGCTTGCAACGACCCCTCTCCTGAATCCATCGCACCTCCCAAACAATGAGACTGTAGGGGGTCGAGTCTCCATCGATCTCCCTCTCGAAGTCCCACGAGACGGATCCAATCGAACAAGGGGTGTGTAATACGGACATCAAAGCTGTGCTCCCAGTCAATGTAGGGGGCAAATAGATCCATTTCTAACCCTCCCACCACCGTTCCGTGCATTCCATAGCTGTGGAATGCACCTGGGCTCCAGTCGATCTCGCAAGATAGATCTTGACACATGATCGAATCGTTGATCGGACACTTGACGTGACTTAAAGCAGCCTCCAAATGCCAGAGGATATCTCCCCCCTCTTTACGGAGGAGCAAACCGTGACCTCGACTCTCAAAGATCCCTTCGATCTCAGGGGCAAGGGCAAACTTTTGATCGATCCATGGGACCAAAGACTGGCAAGGGCCTTGAAACCAAGAAATAGCCCCCGCCCACTCGAATGAAGGGGACCACCACCCCTTCCCTGCCAACTCAATACCTTGAACATAGGCGGAGGGGCAAACCACCTCTAGGCGGTCATTGCGCCAAAAGGAATCAAGATCGAATGAGCCATTAATGACATCTCCTCCCATCTGTCCGTGCCACAAAAGATGCTCTAACACTCCTTGAGCGGTCAAACAAAGCTGCTGTTGTTCCAAAGAACCTAAAGCCTCCAGAGAAATCCTCTTGTCGGGATCCACCTTCACTTCCACATCCCAAACCATGGGGTAGGCCTCCACAGTCATCCCTTTCCCTTGCAGTTCTCCTTCACAAGAGGGGTACTGTAAGGTAAGGTGGGCTGATCCGACACTGAATCTATGTCCTTGCCATCCCTTGGCTCGCACTTGACTCAGATCGAGATCCACCCAATGCTTGGCTCTTTTGTCCCAAAGAACTCCTTCCATCCGCCACTTAGCCTGTAAAGATCCCTCTTCCCAGTCGAATAAAGAAAGTCTCTTCTCAAACAAGACACCCCACGAGCGGACAAGCTCCCACGCACACTTCGATCCAATCGCAAGATCCCCTGTCCATTCCCATACGGAATCTGGTTGCCGTCCTTGTAGGTGGATAGTCCCTTCTTGCATCGTGACTTGACTGTCGACCCATTTTGGAAGACCCCGCTGCAAGCAGGCACGTCCGGACAAAGAGCATTGAGTTGTCTCATAGACTCCACTCAAGTTCCAACGACTCCCCATCCCTGCCACCCAATACCCTTTGCCCTTCACCTGATCTAGTGTATGGATACGCCCCTCTTGCAACTCACATTGCCAACGAGAGCCCTCTGCATCCAAAGACAACACTGGCCCTTGCCAATCCAAAGACCCAACAAGACCTTCCACCCAGTCGAGATAAGAGATCCCCACCCCATCGATATGGAAACTGGCTTGCCAAGTTCCTTGCTCATCCAGAGCAAGACCAAACTCTCCTGATCCTTCCCCTTGCAAAGAACCCATCGCTGTCCATTTAGCAAAACTATCGAACTCTACATGTTGGAATGTGCAAGAGCCCTTGGTCTTGAAGTCGGTGACGACATGAGCCGTCCCTTTTTCCTCCCAAGCAAGGTACATATTGTAGTCTCGACCAGGCTCTTTAAAAAGGGTCACCTGAAATGGTCGAAGACCCTCGCCCTCGACCCATCCTTTTGTCAACGAGCCTGTCCAATCCTTGGCCATCGACGTCGGCTCCTCAAGCCAAGAAGGGAGGTGCTCTAACGAAGCCAAGCTAAGAACAAGACGGGGGTGGCGAACGTGGCACACCCGATTCTTCCAATCAATCACGATTTCTTCGACACGAATCACCGAACCTTGGGGTTCTTCCAAAAAAAGGTCAAACAAAGAAAGGCCTTGTCTAGAGATAGCGACAGTGCGAAGGTCGACATGGAGACCATATTTCAACAAGATGACAAGCTTGAAGATGGCCAATAACAGGCCACGCCCCCCAAAAATCAGAGCCCCTATACCCAGTAGCCAGGTCCCGATTGTCTTCCACCTGATTCTTTGACGCTGTTGCCATCCCTTTGGACCTTCCATCAAATATCCCCTTCTATACACAAATGAATTAAAAATTTGTGTATATACCCAACGTGACTCAAACCTTGGTTTTTCGACAGAGCTAAAGCCACGCGGTTGGACGATCGCAACTAGCCAGTATTGCTAATACGGGCGACGTTGCGATCGTCCAACCGCGAGAGCTTTCGTTTCTGTCCAAAACCAAGGTTTGAGTCACGTTGGGTATACCGTCAAAACAAGCGCACCTATTGCAAACAACTCATAAATATTGTCTTTGTCTCCAATATACAATAAGCCCTGTTAAAGGAAACAGCAACGCTAAAAACAACGTCTTCCATGGGACAAACACCAATATCCAAAGGGAAAACAAGAGAGCTCCAATCGAATAGACCAATGAAGGTAGAGAACGATGTCCTCTCAGCTTTGCAAGACGAAAATACGCAACAATGGAGGCTAGGTAAACGAGTAAAAAAGCTGTCACGGACACATCGATCACTTTCTCTAGCTGAGCTAAAAGATTGGGGCTAAATGTGAGAGCCAAAAGAGGGATCGTGCAACTCATGGCAAGGAACAAACTCACGTAAGGGGCCTGATACCGATTCACCTTGCCCAATAAGGGGGGAAAGAGCCTTTCTTTCGCCCCTTCCAAAGCGATCTGACCGCTTGTCAACACCCATGCGTTGAGAGTCCCTACACAAGCGATAAAAGCAATCACACCTACGACAAGATCCCAACCCCTTCCAAACATCATGTAGGTTGCTTTGACATAAGGGGCGGGAGAGCCTGCCAAAGCCTCATTGGGGACCACCCCCATCATCCCCAAGCTATTGAAAAGATAGATCACAGCGACGAGAAAAGTCCCAACAACAACGGCTTTCGGGACTGTCTTTTGAGGATGTTCGATCACGCTGGCAGAGGCAAGGGCCGATTCCACCCCGATAAAGCCCCAGAATGTCAACAAAGATGCCGTATTCAAAGCACTGAACCATGGAAGTCTGTGTGGGTTGAAAGGAGTCAAATAAGCGATGTTCCAAAACCAAAGAGCAATGAAGGGCAAAACAAGAAGGGGGACTGCTTTGAAGAAAGTCAAGACCACCTCCCAAGAGCCAGCAAAAGAGGCGCCCCGCATGTTCAGTAAGGTCATGAAAATGGTGATTGCCACCTCCATCGAAAAAAGGATCCAAGGATCCTCCAATCCTAGAACAGGGGCCAAATAGC
>JAGVDZ010000093.1 GCA_020058465.1 Parachlamydiales bacterium
GTGTCGGCGACTCTTGGAATTCACCTTTCTTGTATCGCTAAACTTTTTAAGTTTAGCTGCTTCAGAAAGACGAATTCCAAGATACCTCCTTGTCAAATTTTGAATTCATTTGTGTATAGATAATTTGGGAGTCATTTGAAGTGGGACTAGATGATCTAAGGCAACAGAGTCTGGAAGGGCTTTTTAGGGTCATCGTGGTCTTGACTTGTGTCTTCAGCCCCTCCCTTGTTGAGGGGAGGATCCTTTGGCCTTTTCCGAAAGAAAAATTGGGAGAGGGGGCAGATCGATTGGGGATCTCTTGCCATATCGAGAGGCAAGGGGACGCTCTAGCTGTTTGGTTCGAAGAGGGACATAGCGTCCCTTCTGTGGCTTATTATGATCGTAGCCAGCACTCTTGGCAAAGACCTTGGTCCATCTCCCCGGGAGAAGATAGCCAACGGGGTGTTATGGCCGATTGTCTGATTCAATCGTGGAATCAGAATATCTGGGTCATCTGGAGTCAGAATGATCGGATCTATGCAAGAATTCGAAAAGGGGGGATTTGGGATGGAGTGTGGGAGCCGGACCTTATGGCAGTTCCCTACAGTTTACAAGGGGAAGGGGGAGGCAGGGTATCTGCACTCGTTGCCACGGGCAATGCAGAAGGGGTCGGATTGCTTGCTTGGGTGGAGACGAAGCCGTGGCCAGTTCGCGATATCGTCCGGTGTCGTCGCTTTGAACAAGGGCAATGGATTCCTCCCTTACACCAACCCCCCTTTTCGATGTATGATGATAGGGTATCTGATACCTTTCAGCCAGCTCCGTCCTTGGCGATGGATGCAGAGGGGAATACAGCTCTTGTGTTCCGTTGCTTGAATCGAATTGCACTCAGGACGTATCTGAAAGGTGGATGGGAGCCTCCTTTAGACAAGCCTCCTTTGTGGGTGGGCCCAGAGTATGCTTTGTCGCCTACTTTGGCGATGGGCCCGTTGGGGTGTCTTTGGATCTCTTGGGTCCGTCATCAAGAAGTTGAGGCCACCTTATTTCGCCACGGTCATAGTGACAGTATTGTCTCGATGGGATATGGTTCAGGACCTCAGCTCCGATCCGACGGTAAAGAGGTAGCTCACTTGATTTGGTCTTCTGAAGGAGAAAGGGTTTTAGCAAGCTCTTGGAAAGATGGGAGGTGGAGTTGCCCCCAGTTGATCTCGACCATAGGAGCTGAGAAACCTGAGTTTTGTCTGGACCCCGTTGGCAATGGAACTGCTGTTTGGAAAAATAAAGAGACAAAGAGTCTTGAAGTCGCTGATCTATATAGAGGTGTGTGGCAAACGCCGATTTCAATTCCAGTAGGGCAAGATGAGGTCTTCGTCCCTTCTCTGGCACTGGGATCTCATGGGAGTACATTTGTCTCTTGGGTCACGGATCGGGGTATTGCTGAAGCGGCTCTCTGCTTGAAAGAGACGAGCTCTATTTACCCCGTGGAGTTTCCAAAAGGAACCATAGAAAATCCTCTGCCGCCGGTATCTCAGGTGCTCTTGGAGTTGGGAGACCCTCCACTGCCTCCCACTCGGGCCTATGTCCAGGTGTTGAAAAACGACTTTGGGGCCTTCTACGAAAGAGTGCATCATATTACTTGGGAGGCGTCCCCAGATGAGCGAGTATGGGGGTACCAGGTTTTTGTAGACAATGTTCTCGTAGGTCAGGTACATCGATCTCAAAGGCATTGTAGACTCCACAATCGCTTGTCAAAGCAGGTCAATTATGATGTAAGAGCCATCCATTCTTATGGATTGCAGAGTCACCCCACCCCATGTCGCTGGATCAAGGGGAAGTAGCGTTAGACAAATTGTTCAGATTTTCCTCAGATGTATGAGAAATGCGATTGGTATTAGAGCTTTACGACGCTTGAATTGAGGGGAGATAACGAAGATGAGCATACGGATACATCCAAGTTCTGCTGCACCCAGCAACTGTAAATGGCGAAGACGACTTCTCAAGTTACTTTGCGTTATGGTAGTGGTGATGCCGTGCTTAGCGATATCCCAGGTGTCGTCGGCAATGGGGCCTTCGTACGAGTATACGGACCGAAGTCTTTTTGCAATCTCTTTCAAAGCTGGTTACTTTCTACCTCTGAATTCTACGATTGATCAGGTCTACGGCGGAGCTCCTGAGTTAGAGGTAGGTTTAGCTTGGCAAGTGGTGCCTCGGTGGGCGATCGTATCGGCAGGTCGGTGGCTTTCTAAGGATGGACATTCTCTTGTAGGGCGAGACTTCACTTCAATGACGATAGGGTCCATCTTCCTCGGGGGGCGTTATAGCCAGCCTATCGGCTCTCGATGGATTGTATATTTTGATGCAGGGCCAAGATATGGGTTTGTCTCCTTTGACAACCGCTCTGATTTTGTCGACCGAGAAGTTCGGAACCATGGTCTTGGATTTTCAGCTGAGGCCAGCTGTCTCTATGCTCTTACGCCAAAGCGGTGGTGGATTCAGACATTTATCGACTACACGTGGTTGCGTCTTTCGTTCACCCCTGCCATTGACCAAGTTGTAGGACGGAGTCGTGTGCAGTTGGATGGGCTCTCTTTTGGAGGTGGACTGTTGGTCGCTTTTTAAGGGCAGCACCCCTCGAGTTGCACTTGAATTGAACTATTGGTGTCTTGTCCTTGGAATTTAAGTTTGAAAAGACCTTTGGGTAAAAGACCTAAGGGGGACAGTCCACAGGCAGTGTCTGGGAGATTTTGTTTGTAATTGGGGTGGTGGGGTAGCACAAGAGCGATCGAGATCCAACTGCCGTTCAGCCCCTCTACATTAAACATTGGATCGTCTGGTAGGTTGAATGTGATCTTGCCGACATCTTTCTTAGGTGGAGAGCTTTCGACAGCGGTTGAACCATTCGCAGATAAGTACGCCGTGAGCCACTGATGATACCCCTCCTGGAGGGTCGATTCTGTGTCAGTCTTGATAGCTCCATTCTGGATAGCACAAACGAAGGATTGAATGATTGAATTGACTTCCAAAGGTAGAGTGTCATGGGGGAAGATTTCTAGAGCAGTTGGTTGACATTGATAAGACTTAGGTAGCCCGAGCCAGGTTGGTTCGTCCCCTATTGGATCCACATTGAATTGAATGGGAACTTGAGGTTCGAGTGCGTTGTTGATCCGAGGATTCGAGAGGAGATGTTGGACCCAAAAGATTCCCAAAGCAAGGATGACTACAAGACATCCGATAGCCCACGGAAGAGGGAGCATGTAGAGGCCAGTTGCCATCAAAGAGCCCCTCAAGGCCAATGCTGGAGCTGAAAGACTTGTTCTGGAAATAGTAATAAACTGGAGTTTGGACTAATTTCGTGCCGAAGCGACGCAAAATCAGTTCAAATGGGTTAGGGTTCGGTGCCTAACAGCTAATTTTTAAACGGATTCTAAGAA
>JAGVDZ010000110.1 GCA_020058465.1 Parachlamydiales bacterium
GCAGGGATCTGACGAGCTCGAAAGGGGGATGTGTCTGTTTGGGCAAAGGGGACATAGGGGGCGAACACGGGCTCAAGTTGTACGACATTCGAAGAATAGATCAGGCTAATATCCCTTTTACATTCGGTATGAGGCCACCGAAGGTGGGAGGGGCGACGCGGCCCCCTCACGCGCTCACGAATTTTCTTCGTCGGTTTTTGGCATCATGATTGCCGTAAGTGCTTCGAAGGAAGGGGCCCATTGGAGTAAGTCGTTTCTTAAAGACGGCTGTTGGGCTAGGATAGACTCGCCCCACTTCATGATCCAGTCCAATAGACCTCTGAAAGAGGGATCCCCTGACATCTTCTCCTGCAGATATGAAGCGATAGCATTGACAGACAGTGAATCTGGGAGAATCTTCTGGATCGTGACCCATCCTCTTATCGCCGTGGATATTTCGAAGCTCAGTGGAGCGTCATCTTTGGAAGCTGTCTCTAGATATTCTCGCAGAACATCGAGCTTTTCTTGAGTTAAGAGAGACTGAAGACCCTGAGTCTTTTGTTGTTGATTGACCCATTCTGAATCAGATTGAGACAAGTGACCCCAATGTAACCATGCTTGAGGAGAGGACAGTGCCCAGTTGAAATACGCACGTCGAAAATCTGCCCCTTCTACACCATCAAAAGTACTCTTCAAGAGAGAGCTAGGGTAAGTAATGAACATGTTCCAAGAACGCTGCGATATCGAAGAGGAGTCGCAATGGGAGAAAAAATAGACTAACACCGATACCAGATCTTTCTTAGAAGACTGAACTGAGTTGATTAAGAGCTGAATGGACTCGATGAGGGAGGTGACGATCGCTAAATCATCTGGGACAAATTTAGCTTTGATGACATGCTGGAAGCATCGTTGGACTAGGTCACACAGATTCCTTACACTGCAGGGGTCCAAAGAGGGTAGGTCTAGCACCCTTTTTGTCAGGAGTACTGAGAACTGAGGCATAGTCGTGCTGAATAACCGGTCACTAGAGGGACAATCGTCCCCAGGCTCGCTTAGCAAAGTCCACAGCAAGGAGATCGTCTCCAGGTTCTCCAATTCTGAGACGGCAGATGCATTTTCAGAAAACTCCTCGGACTCGAGAGGCCTTAGAAACCGATCAGACAAGAGCTTTTGTATGTCGGGAAGATATAGGTTCATGAATGGGACCTCCAGAACATCAGGTGTTTGAGACCTTAGTACAAGGTCGGCTTGGAGGTACTTTTCTTTTTCAATGAGAAGGAAGCAAAAGTGAAGGAAGTTATTAGATCGCGTGCTGGAGGTGTTGAAACTGATACCCACCCTCTCCATCATCGTATGTAAAAGGGCTGGTTGCTTGTGTCGGGCAGCGATGGTGGAGAACTCTGTCTCAGTGAGATCTAAAATCTCGAGACATTCTTGGGTTGGCATCTCTACACCGTTGATGTTCAAAGCCAGGTTGACATAGCGTTCACAGAGCTTAAAGCTCATCTCTTGCTCTTGGTCCGGGAAACACTTCGCAAGAGTCTCGAATACATCACCGACTTTCTGAGACCAACCTAGGTCGACCAGAGTTAAAGCAAGCTGCCAGGGTACACTTTCCTCATAGTTTGCAGAATGGGGGTAGTGCTTCAGCTCTAAAGCTTTGATGTCCGAAAAAAGGGTGCTGGAAGCAAGCCTGCTCTGCGGCGCTGGAATCATCGCAGTGGGGCTCGCCGCCTCGTGGGAAGGCGAAATGAGCGTGGCACTGGGAGGGAGATGTTGTCGATCCACGAAGTAGGCTGCAAGTGCAGCGAAAATACAGGCAGCAACCATTGTGACTGTGCCAACAAGCAGGGTCAAGGGACTTTGTAAAGTGGCCCATACGATGGCCGTCGCAGCTGCAGTTGCAAGACTTGCTATAGTGAAATAACGGGCTCTTGCTAGGTCAGAGTGTATCGCCATCATAAAGAACACATCCTCTTATGAACTCTTTTTTCAAGGTCCTTGATTCTATAGAAGTGTTTTGTTGAGGTCAAGAACCATTTTGATGACGCACCATAGGATTAAAAAATGGAACTTTGGTTATACACAAATGAATTCAAAATTTGGTTTTTGACAGTGTCGGCGACGCTTGGAGTTCACCTTTCTTGCATCGCTAAACTTTTTAAGTTTAGCTATTTCGGCGCCGGCAAAGCCTGGCTTAAATTGAGGGCGCCTTCTTGGCATAATTCCAACTTTCAAGCCGCGCGCGGTATAAAATTGGGTAAAGTCCATTACTCTAATCTACAAGAAGAAAAACTGAGAGTACATGCTTTATTTTCGAAGTGAAGTAATCTGCCAATGTTCAATAGGTTCTCTGCAATTTCATTTTTTACAAAAACAAGCGTGCCCACATTCGGCTCAAAGAGAAAATATTGGTTATCCGATGCTTTGATTAGGGTGATGGCATGTGCGCATTCCTCAGAGAGGAATGTTCCTGCATAACAACCGTTGGGAAGCCCCTCAAGGAACTGACTGAGCGCAGCGTTGTCCCCCGTAGATAGTTTTTCACAGACATAGATCTGGGCAGGGCCCACCTGAAGGCCGAACTGATGGCTCACGATTTTCCAACGCTGTGCTTCAATCTGAACCATGGATTTTATCCTTGTAGAAAGAGTCTCACGCCAAAAATGGCTCAACAGTTCGCGAGCTCGGGTTTCTGTCCTGGTTATTTCTTCAAACTGTTGTTCTCTTGGAAGACTTAAGGTTAGGTCTAGCTGGTTATTAAACCACGAAATAGAATCTTCTCGTCGCTTTTGTAGGGATGCATTCAAAGAAACCCATTCCCTTTCGATCATAGTGGTTAGATCTAAGGCGGTGTAGAAAATTTGCGCGAGTTGAGCCCTATCCGGGGCTCCAGTTACGTACTGCGAACTGATTTTGCGGATCGCTTCCATCGGCGGTATATTCGATTGAATCTGCTGGAGATATTGCTCCATAAAGTCCAAAGTCATTCCTAAAGAAATCCCTGTTTCCACGCGCTGTAACTTTTCAGTCTTGAGAGGGATTTCTACGGTTCCGATCTGCAACCATCGATCGATCTCATCCGAGCCATAGCGGGCCCGGAGAGCATTTTGCTCTGTGTCTGAAGTGGGAGCGATCACGCAACCATTATATGCGAAGTCAATGAGATTGTCTCCAAACTTACAGTATGCCATAAGGGCATTGCCTCCTCGATGAAACTGGGCTTTTGCCATCGAAAAGTACGTATGGGCAAGATCCCTACTGAAAATTCGGCATGCTATGGAAGCAATCAGCAGGCCTAAAGCATAGAGGCTTCGACCCAAGAATTGGCCAAATAGTCGTACACCTTTACAACTTGTATCGCAAAAAGGGGTAGAATTTACTTGAATAAGATTCAAAGAAAGCGCTGTCATCGGCTTGATGGTAACAAAAACGGGGATAATACACTCGTAAAAAGAGCTATGAGCTCTGAACTAAAAAGTAATGCTTCCCTGATTTGCCAACGCTGGGTTACATTTTTCCCAGTTATACACAAATGAATTCAAAAGTTGGGAATTTCACAAGGAGGTAGCTTGGAATTCATCTTTCTGAAGCAGCTAAACTTAAAAAGTTTAGCGATACAAGAAAGGTGAACTCCAAGCGTCGCCGACAC
>JAGVDZ010000175.1 GCA_020058465.1 Parachlamydiales bacterium
CGACGCTCAAGAGCGGCATCTTTTTCAATATACTTTTGAAACTCATTCAGCGTTGTGGCCCCGATACAATGAAGCTCCCCCCTGGCTAGAGCAGGCTTCAAAAGATTCGCAGCATCCATGGATCCTTCAGCAGCCCCCGCCCCTACTAAAGTGTGCACCTCGTCGATAAAGAGGATCACTCGACCTTCACTTTTGCGAATTTCGTCAATCACTCCTTTCAAACGCTCTTCAAATTCACCCCGATATTTGGTCCCTGCCACTAAACTGCCCATATCGAGTGATAATAATTCTTTTCCTTTCAAAGAGTCAGGTATATCGTGCTGGATGATCCGATGAGCTAACCCTTCTGCAATCGCCGTTTTTCCCACCCCAGGCTCCCCGATGAGAAGAGGGTTATTCTTAGTCCGACGGGACAAAACCTGCACCGTCCTTTGAATTTCTTCATCGCGCCCAATCACAGGGTCGAGCTTCCCTTCTCGGGCCGATGTGGTCAAGTTTTTGCAATATTTTTCGAGTGCCTGAAAATGCAATTCACTTGTGGGTGAATCCATGGAGCGTCCTTGCCGCAACTCTTTGATCTTCTCTTCAATCTTAACCCCTTTCGACTGGATTTTTTTGTTGAACACCTTTGCAAGCTCACTATCTCCCCGACAGAAGGCAAGAAAAAGATGATCACTACCCACAAAAGAATCGCCCCATTTCTTGGCGATACTAGCGGATTCCTGAATGATCATCTGCAATGCATTCGAAGGACGGGGCTCTCCTTCGCTCGGAGATGTGAATGAAGCCTTCCTTTCAAGGCCTCGATTGAGCCAAGTATCAAGCTCGAGAAGATCGACCCCCACCTCCCGACAGATGAAGGTAAAATAGCCTGATGTATCGAGCAAAAACGCCTTAGCTAAATGGAGATCGCTAATCTCAGTATGTCCTTGGTTTTTAGCTAAATAAAGAGCTTCTTCAAAAGCTTTGACGACCGATTCTGTAAACTGGGGCATAGCCATATGTCCACCTTAAGTTAAGGATGATACACTAGAATTTAGCACTCTTGTCATTTTTCTGCTAGATTTGAATCTCGAGCCGTAATGAACGAGCCGCTTTGTTGGTTGATAATCTTATAGGGGTACTCACTATCGACACTTTGAGTTATCGTCATGGGGACTGGGGTGATCCAGGAAGCCGCTAGGCCCCTATCCTTAGGAGCCACCTCCCAAGTCGATCCATCCGACAAGACAAGAACGCGGCCCTGAAATCGATTCTCAGAAAGGGTCGGGCGCTTGGCTTCTCCTAAAAAGACAGAGGCCACCTCTTCTCTTTTCAAATAGCAAGCATCGATCCACCTTTGGAGAGCCACTTTCTCTTGTTGTGACAGCTTATGAAGCCCCGTCTCTTTTTTGACCTCAGGAGACATCTCCTGGTCCAGCACTTCGAAACTCGACAGCGCCGATGCAATCCAAATCCACCGTAACATACTACCACTCTTCACTTGGCAACAAAAGACAACCACTATACCATCCAGACCAAATAAGTGAGGAGTGGGAACAATCCATGGTAGAGACGATCTTATCGGTGGCTGTTTCTCTTTGGATTTTGATTGACCCTATCGGCGACGTGCCTCTCTTTATCGCTCTTTTAAATAAAATGCCCCCTGAACGGCAAAAAAAAATCATCTGTAGGGAAATGCTTATCGGCCTTTCCACCATGGTTCTATTCCTTTTCATTGGAGATGGCGTGCTCCGATTTCTCAACATCCAGCCCTCATCTCTCAGCATTGCCGGGGGGATTATTCTCTTTTTAATTTCCATCAAGATGATCTTCCCTTTAAAACGAGAGTCTCCTGAAGATTTAGATATCGAGACAGAGCCCTTCATCGTCCCCCTTGCGATTCCACTCGTTGCAGGCCCCTCGGTGCTGGCGGCAATCATGATCTATGCCAGACAGCAGGAGCAGAATTGGGCTATCTTGGCCTCCATCTGCATCGCCTGGGCCATATCTTTAGCTATCCTCTTGAGTGCCCCTTTTCTTCACCAGGCTCTCGGGAAAAAGGGGATCAAAGCTTGCGAAAGATTGATGGGGCTGATCTTAACTCTCATGGCAACCCAGATGTTTTTGTCCGGTTTATCCTTGTTCGTACAACAAGACTGCTCTCCGAGCGCAACTGTAAATGGTGCCGCCAGTACGAAACTGTGATCTTGTGTCATGCCCTCATTCCGCCTCGAACTTACCTATGACGGCACAGAATACCTCGGTTGGCAAAACACGAAAATGGGACCTTCCATCGAATCGGTCTTGCACGAGAAAGTTCATCGTATCACCCGAGAAGCCCCCAGTCTTGAAGCCGCCAGTCGGACCGATCGGGGGGTCCACGCAAGGGGCCAGATTGTCAAATGCACCCTCGCTTCTCTGCAAGAACCAAAAATGTTTCAAAAAAAACTTAACGCTATTTTACCCTACACAATCAAAATCAAAAATCTAACTGAGGTCCCTTCATCGTTCCATCCAAGTCTCGATGCTATAGGTAAAGAGTACCGCTACTACCTGTACTGC
>JAGVDZ010000182.1 GCA_020058465.1 Parachlamydiales bacterium
GAAATTGAAACTACAAATCGATGGGTTGGACTCACCTCAATGCCCCCTAAACAAAACTCAGCCCCCCGCACAAAACCGCTTTTTAGAGAGGAGAAAATCGAACAATGTCTAGCTGATTTGCTACAACCTATTCATCAACTCGAACAGCCGCCCCTTTTCGAAGAGCCCTCAAATGACTCAGATCATACTCAAATCATTTCACTAAAATTAGAACTGTTAGAAATCATCCAAAGTCTTAAAAAGACGCCCCTAATAGGAACTTTATGCTTACAACTTTATCGATCAACCGTACCTGTAGATCATATTCCATACACAGCTTATCAAACTGTTATAAGCCGTCTCATACTTCAGAAACTCCCAAACCCTATTTCGTCTCAGACTTCAAGTGAAGACGCAGTCTCAACTAAGATCGAACAATTGGCACAACAATTCTTAAAAATATTTAAAACAAACTCAAATTCAAGCAGAGAAATATCCTTGCAAGCTCTTCTCTTTACTCATATCTATTCCCTTTACACTACATGGCAAAGTCGTCTACAGTTCGCGACGGAACTTACTAGTTTTGCACATTTTTACCGTCAATTAACTTTTTTAATTCAATGGCACTATCTAATGCCACACATCGGAAGTCACAATTGGAATGACAAAGCAATAAGAGAAATTATACATAATTTAGCAATGGATTACTTGGAACGTAGTCCCATATCTGATTCATTAACCAATACATTCGCAATACTCAAGTCTAAAGTGGTAAAATACGCTACAGAAAGCTCAATCAAAAAAGAAAAGTTTGATGCTATCCATACCGTCTTACACACCTATGCATTATTGGCACCAAGTCCCTCATTGGAAAGTCTAACTATTTTCATTACACACTTTCCTCTCTATGTCGTGGTTGCAATGGAAAAACGTCCACCAGAGCTCGTATCTTTAATGACTGCTCATATGTTCTGTGCGATTGGAAGTACAATAAAGGGTAGGCTAATATTTCATTGATCGGCAGGTCTATCTCAATAATAGATTGATGATATTTGCGTTGGGTATTAGTCACGGCAGATGATCACAGAGCAGGAGGCTGTTCGGAGAAGCTTTTCCACATCCGTCAGCACGGTCCCCTGCTCTTGGATCTCATCAAACTTGGCCCCAATCACTAAAAGATCGTTGCCAAGTTCCTTGGTCAGAGCCCCGAGCGCCTCTGCAGGGAATCTGGCTCGTACAAGCTCAGAGCGCACATCGATAGCGTACTCTTCTGCCACCGCTCCCGCTCTTTTTAAGGCTGCTTCAGCAGCCTTTTCTCTCCATCCAAGATTAGCTTCGATCGGAATCGACTCGTGGATCTGCATCACATAGACAACTGTCACCTTGGCTTTGTGTGCCCTTGCCAGTTCCAACGCCGTCTGCATACTTCCAACACCTCCCTTCAGCCTTGTCCACACCAGAATGTGGTGATACTTTGCCTCTTTGTAGGTCGGTATATAGATCGTCTCAATCGAACTTCTTGCTAGCGGAGAGATATTTCGTTTCTTTCGGTAGTATCCAAAAACAACCAAGCCTACAACAAGCCAAGCTAGACCAAATAGACGCCCTTCAGGTTTCGTCCATACTACGAGCAGCCATACAGCCAAAGAGGCGAGACAGCCAAGAAGAGCTGTCAAAGGTAGCGTTACTTTCGAGCTGACTTTAATATTGAAAGGAGCCTTGGCAGGTCTTGGCTTGTCCGACTCTCGAAACCGGAGCACGAGGAGCGATAGATGGGCGAAGAAAAAGGCAATTTGTGCTCCAAAGTTATAGAGATCGACGAGAAATAACATGACCCCTCGACTCCAAAGAACCACCCCCACTGCAAGAAGAGAAAAAATTAAGAGACTGACATAAGGCGTTCGAAATCTGGAGTGAGTCTTATAAAAAAACCGGGGTAGCTGTCCATATTCTCCCATCGAAAAGACAAGACGAGAGCAGCCAATCAACCCTGCATTGGCACAGATAAACAACACACAACCTGCAATGAGCCCCACCCAAGGAGCCAGCCATTTCCCCCCAATCGGGAAGTGAAGCACAATCCCTCCAATAGGATCGTCGAGATAGGTCGTCCCAAGCTCTTGAGGTGAGATGACGGATAGCCCCACAGTCGCAATCCCTATATAAAGGAGGAGAACAACGCCCATCGTCCAACGGATCGCTTTTGGAATCGACGTCTCAGGACGGTCCGTCTCTTCAGAGAGCTGTGTAATCGCCTCAATCCCCGTATAGGCAACCATAGCCATAGCACACCCTTTGAGAAAACTGGGCCAATCCGGAGACCAGACCGCTCCAGCAACGCCTACTTTGAGGTGCTGCCATACAAAGGGAAGATTGAGAAATAAAAGGGCTCCTAGAAGGACGATCCCGAACTGGGTGGCCACGGTAAAGATCGCTAACATCAAACTCATCCTGCCCGAAGAACGGATGCCTACAATGTTGATCAGACATAGAAAAGCAATCACACAGATGGTCCAGCCTAAATGGGCCGCCGGAGTATGATACCCCTGCATCCCTACAAAACGAAGGACATGTTGAAAATAGGGATAAATAGAAAATGAAGAGATGGCTAGAGTTACGATGTAATCTAAAAGAAGGGCCCACCCAGCCACGAACGAAATAAGATCGTTGAAAGCACGCCTTGCAAATGCCGACGACCCTCCAGACCCTGGAAATGTGGATGAAAGCTCTGCATAAGTTAGCCCTGTACAGAGAAAAACAAGCCCTGCCAACAAAAGAGCCAGGGGAGTAGCCCCAAGAGCAAACAACGCAGTGGCCCCTAGGGTGTAATAAATGGAGGAGCCAACATCACCATAGCCGATGGCAAAAAGTCTCCCTGAATTCAATACCCGCTTTAACAGCTTTTTACGAAGCCGAACAATCGTTTCCAAAAAAAGAGGACCCCCACATCACGAAAACTTCCCGCCCAATTCAGTCTATATCGGGGAACCTCTTATGTAGCAATGCGCGTTTCGAAGGAAATCTATTTTACCTGGTGCCTTCGAAGATATTCCGTCGTCCCCTCTAGACCCAATACTAATACCATTCGCGAGAAATAAATTCATAAATTTAACAAGAAGGCAGCACAAATTTTTGTGTCTGGAACGAGCGACCATTGCCGATAGGCAAGGCGCGAGTGAAGACCAAAAATTTGTTGCTAAGCCGACGCAGTTAA
>JAGVDZ010000127.1 GCA_020058465.1 Parachlamydiales bacterium
AAACACGCTGCCTTAGATGCAGAGATCCGATCCTTGAGAGAATTTGGAAGAATGGCCTTACAAGAACTCCATGGAGACCAACGATTCTATTCTGACGACTACCTAACTGACTACGATAAACGGTATGTTTTTGAACGTTTGGGCTACAATGTCCGAATGACCGACATTGCAGCTGCCTTTGGGATTGAACAGCTCAAGAAACTCGATCAATTGAATCAAAAAAGACGCCTGTCTGCAGCCCTCCTTCGAAGATTGATCCAAGAAATCGGCTCTCACGTCTTTGAAACCACAGAAGAGAAAGAAGGGTATTTTCACACCTATTACACATTCCCTATCCTCCTTAAAGAGGGGTTTCCCTACAGCCGAAGAGAGCTCACAGCGCACCTTGAAAGACAGGGTATTGAAACAAGGCCCCTATTTGGGGGATGCCTACCTGATCAGCCAGCTTTCCGAACACAACCAGGTCGAGTCGCAGGCGATCTACCAAAGGCTCGCTACCTAAGAGATCGGGCCCTTTTCGTCGGTATCCACCCAGCTCTAGAAGAAGCTCATATTCATTCAATTGCACGTGCCTTGAAGTCCTTTATCCAATCAAAACAAGGATCCCTCCATGCCCTCTCTTCTTGAATTTTCAATTGTCATTCCTGTCTATAATGAAAAGCTGAATATCCAGCCCTCCATTGAACAGGTTGTCCGACACTTCGGCGATCTGATGCGACGGACTGAAATTCTCTTTGTCGATGACGACAGTCCAGACGGCACCGCTGAAGAGATCTTACGAATGGCTCAAGTTTTCCCAAATGTGGTCACCCGGCTTGTCCAGCATGGTCGAAAGGAGGGCATTGGAGCTGCCCACCTAGCAGGATATCGAGCAGCAAAGGGCCGCTTCATCATGTGTCTCGATGCTGATCTTTCCCAGTCTGCGTCCGATCTTCTTCGAATGAAGCACTCGATCGATCAGGGGGTCGATCTCGTCATCGGCTCGAGATATATGCCACAAGGAGAACAACGGGGCAAATCGTGGGTTCGTAATGTAGGCAGCCAAGGGATGAACTTCCTTGTCCGTTGGCTTTTAAACTTACCTTTAAAAGACACCACCCACACATTTCGGATGTTCCGTAAAGAAGTCTTTGATAAAGTCGAACCACATCTTACCGAGAAAGGGCATCCCAACTTCCAAGTGCAACTATCTTTCTGGTCTCATTATTATGGATTTAAGATAAAGGAGATCCCCATCATCTTTACAGAGAGAAAACCAGAGCAAGGGATCTCTAAAGTCTCAGTGCAAAACGAGGTCCTCCCATTCCTCAAACTCCTTGTTTCACTAAGGCGTATCCACAAGGCTCGCCCCTGCATCAAGTTATAGGTGGGGCTGAGGATGATGGAGGGCGCTTTCTAAAAATTCTCGGTGAAGCTCTGGGTCATCCTGAAAACGGCCTAAGAAGTAGTGGGTAATCGTGTCGCTGCTACGATCTTGGACTCCTCGTGTCATGACACAAAAATGTTGCGCTTGTACAAGGACAGCCACATGTTCTGTATTCAAAAGGGAGGCGATTTTTTCTGCAATCTCTGTTGTTAACCTTTCTTGCAGTTGTGGCCTTCTGGCATAGAAGTCGACAATGCGATTGAGTTTAGAAAGACCTAGCACCTCTCCATTGGACAAATAGGCAATATGAACGACTCCAACCATCGGGACAAAATGGTGCTCGCATGTGCTGTGTAGGGTGATGTTGCGGACTAGAATCATTCCTTGTCTTTTTTGATAAAAATCGTCTTTCACCGTAGTGATCCTGGGAAATGCTTGGGTCAACCCACGGAACAGTTCTTCAACGTACATCTTAGCTATCCGTAAAGGGGTATCTCGCACCGAAGGATTGGTTAAATCGATCCCTAAAGCTTGCAAAATTGTTTCAAAAGCAGCTGCAATTTTTTTGATTTTTTGAGCCCTTGAAAAGGTCTTTTTAGGAGGCTTAGGGACGTTCATATGTAGCCTCCACGGACATTTTAGCCCCCCGTATCGTAACCCCGAGGAGAGAAAACTCTTCTCCATGACGACATTGATCTATGATCTTTTGACATTCGTCAAAAAAAAATTTAGCTAAAGCTTCGAAGCTAGGACAAAAGTTCACAGGGTAGTACTTCAAAGCAAACTGATCACAAAGCTGTGTAATAGGGCCAAAAAGAGGATCGTTACGGTCGATCACCATCGCATGATCTAGTTTTGCAATGAGTTGGGATAATGGTGCTTTTAAAAGATTCGAGTCTAGAACAAACCCATGTTCATCCAATTTCTTACTTTGGAATTTAAATGTGACACCTAGAGAGTGTCCATGTAAAGCAGCGCATTTATTGACTGGAAGGTTCGACTCAGGTTGATATAATTCAGATCCTCGGCCAGAGCGCATATCTTCATTCCAAATTCGATGGCCTATATCGATCTTGAATGTTTTCGTCAGAGCAAACGGCACAAAAATCTCCCCCTATTGTTTTATAACAAAATGCGCTAGCGAGGCTTTGTCGAATTGACTTTCACACCGCAAGACAGTGTTGAGAACCACGGCTGCGATTTGGAAATCAATTCTGCAAAGCCGTAGCCAACAGGTTGTCACCTTATTAACCACTCGGGTTAATAACCTGGACCCTACTTGAGGCGCAGTTTTCTGTCGAGGGGGTTATACCAAATATCAGCAGTTTGGCCGCGCTAAAGCCCCTAAAATTTGCCGAAAAATAATACAGACGCGTTAAGATGAATTCCAAGCTACCTCCTTGTCAAATTTCCAAATTTTGAATTCATTTGTGTATAACATGAATACAGTCTTAATCACAGGGGCCTCTGGCTTTATTGGCTCAGCTCTTTGTCGTACTCTTCCCAAACGGTTTCCCCATGTTCACTTTATAGGCATTTGCCGGAGTATTCCAGCACTGGAGAAGACACCTAATTTGACATTACTCCATTGTGATCTGCTCGATAGGGAGGCGATGACACAAAGACTCCCATCGGAGGTGAG
>JAGVDZ010000172.1 GCA_020058465.1 Parachlamydiales bacterium
CTATATTTTGTGAGAGCAGGTGGGAGTATTCGAAAGACGGAGGCCGCGAAGCTGATTGCAGGGCAATCACAGGCCGAGTCGGGGTCGCGACCTTTTGCAAAGCAAAAGAGTTGTGACCGAATCTCCCACGGTCCATGTCTTAAAATATTTTTATTTTGCAATGTATTTTTTACCTCTTTATTTTTCTTCCGAACTTTTTTAGTCAGTCGTTGACAGCTTGACTTTTATATTGTTTGGGAGTATAATATAGGTAGGAGAAAAAACGACATGGACATTCAATTCGATGTTCCAAAGGGTATGACTGCGGAGCAGCTTGCCCAAAGATTCACAGCTCTTCTGCGACAGATTCGCGGAGAGCGAGCTGACGGAAATCGAGATGGCGCCCATGGCCCCTTCAAGATGCGAGAAGGCAGCGACAAAAGCTGGCAACTCGACGGAACCAATGACTATTGGCTCCACATCTACGAAGAGGGCAAGGCAAATCTGCGATGTCGCTATCCCCGAGAGGGAGCGATCATCAAAGAGGTCATGCGTCTCTTCGAGGCGCAATCGGTTCCGCAGTAGTTCTTTCTCGAGGGTGACTCTGTCGCCCTCCTGATCTGGACTCATCAGTTACGACTGGTGATCCAAGAGACAGGAAAGTTCTTTCGAAATCAAACACAAGAAAAGGAGAAGTAAATGGGACAAGCAGGTGTTGAACCGCAAGAGAAGTATTTACGCTTATATGGTGGAGGAGCCGACATTGAGTTTTACGGTCCTACCACTGAAACCAGGCTTCGCACTTACCTAACCAACGAAGGATTTGTTTGCGACGAGAAGGGAGTTTTTGTAAGCTCTTCACCTTGTTGGTCTGGATGGACCGCGATGATCACCAACTATGGCGACTCTAACACTCGTCCGTTCAGCCCTCCTGGTATCGGCGCCTGAGTCAATTTGATCAGCGACGACAAAAAATCCGCCAGATGGAAGCACTTCATCTGGCTTCCATAAAAGTTTTCTTGGCCTGAGTTTATCGAAGGGCTTTACGAAGAATATTTTTATGGGAGTTCTTTCAATTCAAATTAGAGAGGAGAAAGTAGAAATGTCCGAACAGATCGGTCAGTTGGTTTTTTCAACCAACTCGTTGATACTCATGCTCTTGGTGGCGGTGGTTGCTGTAACCTTTGTGACTATCGCACACTTCGTTTTAACTGAGGTAGTCGGCTTACCTGCACAGATCGGGAGGGTGGTGGCTCACTACAACGAAGCCCTAGGTGCCTGGCATGCTTTTGCTCTTAGGGAAGGGTTGGAGAACTCGTGCCCTGTCCGCATTGAAGTCGAAGCCGAAAAAGCTCCGTTTGGCATATTAGTGAAGGAGCTTGTAGTAGTTGTTAGGACTGGCTTTATCGAGACTCGGTATAAGCTGGTTCGGGCAAACGGCCAATTTGTCGACTTCTATAAAGTAGAGGAGGAATCAGAGTGAACTTCTTCCCAAAACTGCCACCCCCGAGAGCCATTCGCTCCTCGGGTGGCTTTCTTTTTATACAATCTCACTCCTCCACAGCAAATTTGGAAATGAGAATTACAGGTTTTAGACTCGTGCGAACGACTGCTCTAAGTTTGTCTTTGTCTCTAATGAAGTCAGCTACTCGTGGGCTAAAAGTATAATAAATATCAACAAATTTTTTACCGATATTAGTTGTCAAAAGATTTTCGTCTCTAAATTTTCGCAACAACATAACTTCTGGTTCCATCTCGGTACCAAAGGCGGCGGTGGCAATAAAACATCCGCTCCCCGCTCCTACATTTCCCACTTTGGCCTCACAAGTGAGAGTGATATTTTCACTACCATTTTGTACTAGGATCGTCGCCTGTTTTACACCTTCTGTTTCGTAAGTCTTTACCACGCTCGATGTCGTGCCCACAAGCCCATCAGTTCCAGACCATGAAAAAGTAGGATCGCCACCATTTGTTCCTCCAAATCCTGTAGCATTCCAAGAAACTGTCATACTTGAAACATTTGGGGTGCATGAAGCCCGAAGTCTATTGGTAGAGGAACTAAAATTGCTATCTGGTATGTCCGCTCTACAGGTTAGTTCTGCATTGTCTGTATTTGTAATGGCCCGCACAGTAGCAGTCTTTAGTCCCCCGCTAGTGTGAGTTTGACTAAAAAACTGCAGAGAGCTCGAGGCGTTATCAGTACCAGACCAGCTATAAGTTGTAGTAGCAGGAGAACCGAGTGTTTGAAAATAAGAATTCCAATTTAGAGTATAGCTACCTGGTGTATTTGGCATAGCACTGACCGAACAAAAGCCGACAAGTTTGGGTGTCACTATCTCTATACTTGGACAAGTCGCTGTGTTTGTCTGACTTCCAGAAGTTACTCGGACACTAGCTGTTTTGGTACCCGGACTTGTGTGGGTGATATTGACTACAGAGCTAGATCCACTAAGGTTTTCTGATCCGGACCATTCGTATATATAATTTCCACTGCCACCTGCTACAGAGGTAGACCAGTTCACTTGCCTACCAAGTAGTGAGATTTGAGTGCTTGCATTGCAAGTTATTGTCAAGTTTTGATCTGTGCCTTGTCCATGCACTATATCTGTTTCAAATATATCCACAGCACCATACAAAAGGGTTGCAATGACAAAAATAGATACAAGAGCGTTTTTTACTTTCATTTGTCTTCTAAAGTTAATTAATATCTAGAGAAATGTCAATATTAATATAAGCTTTTGTTATGAATTTTAAATGAAAGATATATGCATTTCCCCCGACTCACCATTTTAATTTGAAAAAAAATACACATTATTGTATGGTTATAAAGTTATTTTTTGACCTTATTTTAGAATAGTAAAATGGAAAATTTTAAAAGGAATTTGAAATCAGGACTGACGGTGTCGCTTGTTTCGATACCTCTTTCTGTATCCCTGGCTGTGGCTTCAAATGCTACTCCACTCATAGGTGTTATCACCGCTATTTGGGCTGGACTGGTGGCCGCTATCTTTGGAGGAAGTAGGTTCAATATAATAGGCCCAACAGGAGCTCTTTCTGGAGTTATAGCCACATATGTTTTTGCAAACGGCTTGGGGGCACTACCCATGCTTTCTATATTAACTGGAGTTTTGGTCCTCGTAGCTTTCGTTTTGAAGCTGGAAAAATATTTGATACTGATACCTTCGAGTGTTATTCATGGGTTTACTCTTGGGGTAGCTTTTATTATAGGTATCAGCCAACTAAACTATGCTTTGGGATTGAAAAACTTA
>JAGVDZ010000137.1 GCA_020058465.1 Parachlamydiales bacterium
CAAAATTTGGGAATTTGACAAGGAGGTAGCTTGGAATTCATCTTTCTGAAGCAGCTAAACTTAAAAAGTTTAGCGATGCAAAAAAGGTGAACTCCAAGCGTCGCCGACACTGTCAAAAACCAACTTTTGAGTTCATTTGTGTATATGTCTATCACGTTTTGAGAACTTCCATAAAGACATGTTGAGGGATGTGGACCTTGCCGATCTCTTTCATCTTCTTTTTCCCTTCCTTCTGCTTTTCCCAAAGCTTCCGTTTACGGGTGATGTCCCCCCCGTAACACTTGGCTGTCACATTCTTCGACAGGGCGCCAATCGTCTCTCTCGCAATGATTTTTCCTCCAATCGCTGCCTGAATGGGTACTTTGAATAGCTGTTGAGGAATCACCTCTTTCAGTTTCGTACAAAGAGCCCTTCCCTTGATTTCAGCACGTGTCCGATGGACAAGACAGGAAAAGGCATCCACGGCCTCTTCATTGACCCGGATCTCCAACTTGATGATGTCACCCCTTTGATAGCCGTCACTTTCATAGTCAAATGAAGCATAGCCCCGCGTCACTGACTTTAGCCGATCGTTGAAATCTGTGATGATTTCATTCATCGGAAGACGGTACGTTAAAAGAAGCCTTGTGGAGCTGACCGTCTCCGTCTTCGTCAAACTACCCCTCTTCTCGTTGCAAAGAGCCATAATAGCCCCCAGATATTCAGAGGGGGTCATGATGTGCACCTGGACCCAGGGCTCCTCAACATAGTCGATGTGAGCTGGATCTGGATAGTAAGCTGGGTTGTCGACCCAAAGCTCTTTTTGAGTCCGCAACATGCACCTATAGACAACACTTGGCGCTGTTGTTAAAATACTCAGATCAAACTCTCTAGAGAGTCTTTCGAACACAATTTCTAAATGCAAAAGTCCTAAAAACCCACACCGAAATCCAAAGCCTAAGGCTTGGCTCGTCTCCTGCTCGACATGGAGTGAGGAGTCATTGAGTCGGAGCTTGGCCAAAGCATCTCGTAAGGTTTCAAAGTCAACCGTATCGACAGGATAGATTCCGGCAAATACGACAGGTGGCACCTCTTTAAACCCTGGTAAAGGCTCTCGACAAGGAGCCTTATCCAACGTCACCGTGTCCCCGATAGCGACATCCTCCACATTCTTGATGTTAGCAAGGACGTAACCTACCTCCCCTGGCCGAAGTCGATCGACTTTTTTCTCTTGAGGGGCCAAAATGCCTACCTCCTGCACCTCAAAGACTCCTAGCTTCGCCATGAATAGGATCATCTGTTTTTGGGTGATCTCGCCACTGATCACCCGAACATAGATCATGACCCCTCGGTAGGCATCGTAGTGGGAGTCAAAGATCAATGCCCGTAATCGATCGTCTACAGGCTTTTTTGGGGGAGGGATCACACGAATAATTTCCTTCAACACTTTGTCGACCCCAACACCTGTTTTGGCAGAGATCATCAAAGCTGCTGAAGCATCGATACCAATCACTGTTTCGATCTGTCGCTTGACCTCCTCTGGCTGGGCAGCGGGAAGATCAATCTTATTCAAAACAGGGAGAACCTCTAGATTCCGTTCAATAGCTAGGTACACATTCGCTAGAGTTTGAGCCTGCACACCTTGCGCTGCATCGACCACCAAAATAGCCCCTTCACAAGCGCCAAGAGAACGGGATACCTCGTAGGCAAAGTCGACATGTCCCGGCGTATCGATCAAATTGAGCTGGTAGACTTCTTGTGTTTCAGGATCTTGAAAGTACATCGTCACGGGACGAGCTTTGATCGTAATGCCCCTTTCTCTTTCTAGCTCCATATCATCTAAAAACTGCTCTTGCATATCCCGCTGTTCAACTGATTGGGTCAGTTCCAACAGACGATCTGCGAGGGTTGATTTACCGTGATCGATATGGGCAATAATAGAGAAGTTACGAATCTTTGTTAGACAGTACTGAAATACCATATATATTCACGCTCTTATCTCTCAGGGGGTATAAGTGAAGAAAAGGGGCCCCTCTTCAAAGAAGAGGGGCCCCTTTAGAGGGTATCTCTTGATCAATATTCAGAAAGAAGTCCTAGAGAGTCTCTTTATGAAGAGACCTTCAAAGGTTCCTTGCTAGTGGACAACGGCTCTAGTGTCTTACCCTTGTGTTGAGCCGCCTCAGCAGCCAGTCTTTCAGCCTCCCTTTCGGCATTAAGGGCTCCAAAACGACGACTCAAAGCAGCAGTTGCGATGATCCAAGCAACGATAATCCCAACCAAGATCACTCCGATATAGGGGGCCACCACGATGATGTTACCTGTATTGAATAAGACAAGGAGCAGCTGCTGAATCACTGAGCCACCAGACTTGCCGAGACGAGCTCCTACAACATCGATCGCAGCCTTACCTTTCAACTTGACCTCTGAATCAAGAGGGATATAAGCCATCTCCTTGGTCGGATCGAACATCGAATATTTCGTCGACTTCGACATCACATTTTGAACCATGCCGAACAACACAGCTAAAGCAAGTGGCGTCGACCCCATCAAAGCGACAAAGCCTGTCAGCTGGTCTCTAAAGACGACAAAACCAAAAAAGGCAACTCCCGTAATCGCCAAAACTATAGGGGTGAACAAAGCTGCCACTCCCCAGCCAAAACGGCGGATCACATTCCCCCCCACAAAGAGCATCATAAAGATGGTCAGCGTTGCTGTAATTTGGGAAAAGCCTCCCATATACTCCTGATAGTCATTGGCATTGGGGTAGAGCATGCCAAGCTGCTTTTTCCAAGTCACCTCGACCAAATTGATCGACATGCCGTATCCCACAACAAGCATGGTAATACAGAGAAGATAAGGCGAGCGGACGAGATAAAGGAGACTTTCCGACACCGTCATCTTTGGTTTTTTCTTCTTAGAAGCTTTCAACTCAAGAGGGTCATAAAATCGAGAATCGGTCAACACTTCTTTGTTAATCCACCAGTAGACTGTGATGGCGGCTGCACAAGCGACCATCACCGCCGTCATGGTGTACTGCAGAGTGACGCCCCATGCATCGACCCCCTCAGGAAGATAATCTTTGATCCGAGCAAACTTTTTGATCAGGTACCCAGAGGGGTACATAGCCAAGTTCGCACCAATTCCGAAGAGGGGATAGAACCTTTTAGACTCAACGACCTTCGTAATCTGGTTCGCAAATCCCCAGAAGAGAAGCGACACAGCCGCCGATCCCCACAGCTCTGCCATGATATAAAAGAGGGATGAGGGCCAATAGCGAATCATCCCCACTAATCCATGAAGCCCCTCCGGGAAATGAGTATACATCCAGGTTGTCAGGGTCGTGGGAGTCAAGAGATCGCGGTTGGGATACAAAACCATGGCATAAAGGCCAAAGAACAGGCCAAAAAAGGCCATAATCCCCATAAAGAGCCGCTCACGGTTGATCAGATTGCTCAATTTCGTGAACACCAACATGAACAAGATGGCCCCCGGGATCACTCCCCAAAACTTCAAGAAGGGGATCGTTTCCGCTCCGGTGGCCGTCACAATTAGTGTATCTTTCGTATCTCGGAGAATCGTGTAGTTAAAATTGATGAAGAAAAAGAGAAAAAACATCGGCAGGAATTTTTTCAGCTCGAAGGCGTGAATAGGCCACAGTAAGGACCTCCATTTTCCAAATTCCTTAATCGCAGTTTGAGACATGGTCATTTCCTTAAAAAAGAACAATAGTCAACGAAGGAACCGGACGAACACCCAGTGCCTCGTATTCTTGGGAGAGAATCATAGCGAGGAATCCGCTAAAAATCAATGGAAAAGCCAAACCATGCAAAGACAGTCGGCGCACTATCCTCAGTCTAAATTTTAATGGACGACTGAGCCAACAGAGACTCTCTATCATCCCGAGAACCTCCCACTTGCTGCTGAACTGCATCCACATAATTGCTCCAATAAAAAGAATCAACCTGATTTCTTTTAATCGCCTGAAGAAGTTCTCTTTTAGCTGAAGTTAATGATCTTCGAGGACTTAAGATAGTTACAATTTCTTTGTCACCAGCAATCTTAGCTATATTCAACATTCTTTCGATTTGATTACGAGTAAACGAAAGGTGATCCTTCCTTTTCTTAGATCCACGTGGAGCTCTAGGCTTGGGCGCAACGACCATAGGTCGTTGTGATTTTAAAATATGTCTTTCAATAACGGAGGCTAGCTCTTCTGGTTCTTTGCTTTTCATCTTCTTCAACGTAAAGTGATGGACATATCCCCCTGTTTCGATAGGAAGGTATTTGCAAAGTTCATTCTCTTTTTTTAACCCTAGCTTTTGGATTGCCCGAGCTATGATTTCTTCTAGTTTTCGTTTTTTTTCTTCCAAAGACAAATTAACGAGACCCATAGACATTTCACCCTCAATTGTTGATCGTATTGCAGTAGCAAAGTTTTTACAAATATTTATCAAATAAGCTCTCTCAAGGTTAAAAGCACATTCTACCATTTTGAGCAGATGGAACTAACCCTGACCATTCGCACGCCCGACAACTCCAATCCGTCTGGAAGTTTCCTTTTCACCTGTCGCCAACTGACCCTCCCCCTCACACCCGAAAGAGACGAGACCAAGAAAACCATACTTCCTTCTCAAAGGACCCAAAACCGCGATTATTGTGTAAAGCATCCCATTTTATTTGCGGATTCTAGAAATTGAACCTTTTTTTTGCAAGAAAGATTGTAACATTTGAATATACACAAATGCGACGTGATTTCAGCGTTATTAACCTGAGCCCTCAAAAGTAGATCCCCTGCTGACTGCTTTGCCTCGCTAGCCCATTTTGTCAACTTTTGACCGCTCTGGTTAACGTTGTAAAATACATTTTTAGATAATTCAATTAAAAATTGAATAGATTTGGTGTGCTACCATTCACGAGAAATAAATTCATAAATTTAACAAGAAGGTAGCCCAAATTTTTGTATCTGGAACGAGCGACCATTGCCGATAGGCAAGGCGCGAGTGGAGACCAAAAATTTGTTACTATACACAAATGAATTCAAAAGTTGGGAATTTGACAAGGAGGTAGCTTGGAATTCATCTTTCTGAAGCAGCTAAACTTAAAAAATTTAGCGATACCAAGAAAGGTGAACTCCAAGCGTCGCCGACACTGTCAAAAACCAACTTTTGAGTTCATTTGTGTATAAGCCGACGCAGTTAAATATGAATTTATTTCTCGCGAATGGTATAAGATCTATTTCTCCTCAATGGTATTATTCTCCTATTTTGGTAACATGACTGTGATGCGCCCCTCTTTACTCCAATGGATCCGTTGCACTCTCTTGAGCCTAGTCGGGATCTCTCTGATCGGCTGGATCACTAGCTGCAGTTCGATCTCTTCTCGCAGCGCACATCTCAACCGATGGATGCAAGCTGAAAACCCTGAATTATTGCGCATCCTATGTACAACATCTCATATCCAGAATCTGGTGGACGCCATTGGAGGCGATACTGTCCTTTCCCTTGTCTTAATTCCGCCTGATTTAGATCCCCATAGCTATGAGCTCGTCAAAGGAGACGGGGAAAAGTTTTCTCGAGCAGCCTGGGTGTTTGCCAATGGATTAAACTTAGAACATGGAGCCAGTCTCCACACACTTTTAACCGAGCAAACCAACGTCACTCAAATCGGACATGCTATTCAAACTCAGGCCCCCGAACGTATTTTGTGGTCCGATGGGTTTATCGATCCCCACATCTGGATGGATGTGTCTCTTTGGGCTCTTGCCATCGACCCCATTGTAGATCAACTTAGCAAACTCAGCCCAGAGCATCGAGACTTCTATCACGAACGGGGCCAAAATCTAACAACCACTTTGCGCCAGTTTGATCAGGAGCTATGGCAAGATCTTCAACAGATTTCTGAACCCAACCGTTACCTCGTCACAAGTCACGATGCCTTTCGTTATTTTGTCCGTCGCTATTTAGCATTGTCCAACGAAACACCGGAAGGGTGGGAGAAACGTCTAACAGCTCCAGAAGGGCTTGCCCCGGAGGGGCAATTGAGCCCCCTTGACCTACAACGTACCATGTTGTTTCTCCAGGAACACCGAATTCAAGTCATCTTTCCTGAATCCAATGTTTCCCCCGTCTCCTTGGACAAAATCTGCAAAACTGCGCGTCAAATGGGGCAACCTCTTCGGGTTTGTACAACTCCTTTGTACGGTGACTCGACAGGGGGGCTTTCCTACATCGAAGCCATGCGGCACAATAAAGATGTGCTGGTGGCGAACCTAGGGAGGCAGTAGCCTTATTTTTTATGTCTTTTTTCTTAATTGCTAAACAAGCATCGGTCTGTCTCGACAGTTCTCTTGTCCTCACCGACTGCTCCCTCGAGGTGCCGGGAGGATTAATGGTCGCTATCATTGGCCCCAATGGAGCAGGTAAGAGCACTTTCCTTCAAGCCGCTCTCAAGAGGATCCCCCTTGTCTCAGGTTCTATCACCATGGCCGGCAATGATACCAAAGGAGCCATCGCCTACCTACCCCAAAAAAAAGAGATCGACTGGAGTTTTCCCATTACAGCGATTGAAGTTGTCTTAATGGGTCGCTATTTATCATTCGGATGGTTCAAAAGACCAAGGGCGCTGGATTGGCAAGCAGCTATGTCGGCTCTTCGACAAGTGGGCATGGAATCGTTCGCCCACCGACAGATCGCCTCTTTATCGGGAGGGCAACAACAAAGATTATTTCTCGCCCGCTCTCTTCTCCAAAATC
>JAGVDZ010000157.1 GCA_020058465.1 Parachlamydiales bacterium
CGAATGGTATTAGTTTGTCGATAGACCCATCTGCAGAATCGGTCGATGAGATCCCCTTTGGGGTGGGGATCGCTACTTTGACGAGGATCCTGCCCTTCAAGAAGTTGCTGCCACCAGAGGAGCTCTTCGGGATGACTAAGATTGGCGATGGGGTTTTTTAAAAATCCGGTACCTGGTGAATAAAGGGGGTAGGAGAATTGATCTGAGAAGATGGACTCGGCCTCTTGTAGAGAGATCAAGATAGGCTGACCCTGAATCCAGGCAATGAGGTGCAAGGGTTGTTTGATGCCAATGACCCATCCAGGCATTTTGCCGGAATATCCCAGCGTATACATGGCCTGCGAGGTGATCCGTAAAGGGCAGTCTTCGAAAAGAGAAGAAAAGGGTTGCAGTTCCGGGTGAGTTTGAAAGGCTGTATTGATTTCATGTTGTTGGAATAGAGGTTCTTCTGGTAGAGAATCGAGTGATTTAGGCTGGGAGGCTTGCGTTTCTTGATCTGTGACCCCGAGGGCGATGGTCTCTGTCTCAGTTTCAGCTTCGCTGACTTGTGTGGAGGGGTTATCGAAACAAGAGGTGATCTTCGGTAGATAGTCCATGTTGGAGGCTATGGAATCCAGATCTTGTATAAATTGATTCCGTTCGCTGGCTGTGATGAGGCCTTGGCTCTCCAGATCGTCGACTTTCTTTCGGAATTGGTTTTTGAGGTCTTGAATGGCTTCTTCCGTCTCTCGATCGATGATCAAAGATGGCTTGAGCAAAAGATCTTGTTGGATCAGCTCTCTTGAGAGTTGTCCCAGGGCTTGAGAGAAACGATCGAGGGGGCCGAGCTCTTGCATTTTTTTGAACAAGAGATTTTCCAAGAGAGACTGGTATTGGATAGGGAGGGATCTTAAATTCTGATGACCCTGCATTATCCCTTCAACGTGGATCATGTGGCCTAGAAGATCTAAAAAATTGAAAGGCTCTTGGATCTTCCATTGTAGATTTTGGTCACTTGTCTCACCTAGCAAAAAGTGCACTGTGTGGTGTTGACGAGGATCAAGAAGCCCCCGAATCCGACCTACCCCTTGTAGGCACTTGGTGAGAGTTGTTGTAGGGTCGATCAAAACGCAGGTATTTGTAGATGGGGGTAGCTGCAGATCTTGACCGATCGTGTCTTTCTGATCGAAAAAATAGATGAAGGTTTGTCCTACTGGCTGCAAAGAAAGTGGCATCCAGCTTGTTTTTCCTCGCAGAAGGACCACAGGCGATCCACCTTCGTTAAAGGTAACCACCCCATCTTTTAAAGGGAATGTCTTTAGCAGAGTTTGTGCGATGGTGAGGATTTCGGGGTAGGCACGAAAGAGAGCACCCACTTCGAGAATGACATCGACATGAGGGTACAGTTGGGCGATCGTAGTAAAGAGGTTGTCTCGGTTGGATACCTTGTTGATAGGAGGTTGTTGAGTCACCAGGTGATGCAGGGTCAAAGCGGCAGCTTTGGTGTCATAGCTACAAGGCATGGTATGGGGAAGATAGGGGATGGCCAGCGTGCCTGAAACCCCCACCGTTTGGGCAAAACTGTCGGCCAGATGGTGGGGTGTGCTTGTGACTTTTTCAGGAAAGACTCGGATGAATGGGAGAATCCAGTAGCGGATGAGCAATAGACGGGCTGTCACATCTCGATGGATGAATTCGAGAAGGGAATTGAGATCGTCGACATTGAGAGATAGGAGAGATACGTTAGGAAAAAAGGTTCCAAAGATGCGCTGGAACACGACGCCCCCTTCAGTTTTCTCAAAAGGGGTATGATAAAACAGCATCTCTTGATACGCCTGCTTTTTCCATATATCTAAAATGGATCGAAGGTCTTCTTGACGGAATGGAAGATCGAGGTTCCCCTTCAGAGTTGCCATCGCATAGATCAAAAGATCACTAAATTCTGTGTCGGGACGGGGGTCTCGTGCACTGGCCATCGGAATCGCCATCCGGTGTTCGTTGAGGCTATATCTTTCTCCAAGAGGAAGTCTTTCTATATGAGGAAGATAATAATTAATAAGGTCGTGAATAAGACGGAGTGTCTTATGCTTTGACTGGAGTTGCTGTTCAAAGGTTTTGAGTGCCTGCAGAGGTAGCGTATGTTCCAAATACTCACGTGTAGAGGGTGGCTTATCTTGGATCTGATTCAGGAGATAGTCAACTAAACCTGTCTTGTCGTTAGCGCTACTTGAAGTGCTCATGTGTTGGTAGATGAGGGCGAGGAGATCGAGGGTCTCTTTATCTAGCGACTGCATTGTTCCAATGGCGTAGTTGTATTCTGTAGAGTCATCGAATGTGTGATGGACCTCGTCGACCAAGAGAGTTGCAAAGCGCTTCAACCAACTACGTAAGAGGAACAACAGTTGAAGAGATTCTTGGTCTTCATTCGTTTTAGAAGGTTTTATGATGAGTTCTTTTGCTTTTAAAACAAGAAGGTTATGAATTGTCTGAGGGGTCATGAATACGGGCAATCGGCGTTCCAGGGCGAATTGGAGTTGGCCAAAGAGTTGATGCAGGTAGGCGGGGGAGAGCTTTGTTGTACGATGGATATCGATCTCGAACCCGTATAATCCATAGAACTTGAAGCTAACTTCTTGGAGATATCGAGTTTGTTCTCGAAATAAGGGAGCTGGACTGACGAAGATAGGGAGCTTATCTTTCGGATGTTTGAGGAGCCATAGGGCACGTATGACTGTCGACTTGCCAAAGCCTGTGGGGAGCTCGAGAGCACAGCTCGATTGGGTGAGAGTGTTCAGGGCATCGACCTGCTCTTTGCGTAGACGGATGTGTTGGAGAGCTTCAAAGAATACCAAGGCGGGCTGTTGTTGGGGGTCGTAGGCCTGTATGGTGGCTTCTTTTCTGGCCGTAAGGTAGGCATCGATTTTGTTGGCTTCAAGTAACTTGACTAGTTTGGTGAGAAGGTCGAGATCGCGGATTGTCGATGCATAGTCAGTTAAGAGCTGTAGTAACGAAGGGAGCGTTTCCGACGTGAGGGTAGGGTTTATTTGGAGCAAAGCTGCGAAGTCTTCTCTGGCAAGACAAGCTAGGAGAGATTCTATCGAATAGGCAGAGGTGAGGTGAGCTGGCTGTTGTAGTATCTCTGTCACACATTCAATGGGGCGATGCTCGATGGCTTGGTTGATCTCGTCGGCAAGACGATTTTTTTTGTGGATCTCTTTTTCAATCGCGTCTCGATAGGCTGCAAGGAGCTGTTGTGGCTCTTGGATTGTGCATGACAAGAGAGATTGGCGTTCTTGTTTGAGAAGGGTCCATCCTTCACCGAGTTTTCCGAACAGACGATGAACAGGCCTCGGATGGTCGGCGTTACGTATATTTTGATCGATCCAGGAGTCGAATTGAAGAGGTTGTTGAGGTGATGGAGAAGAAATCCAAATAATCGATTGCGGAGGTTCTAGCTCGGCTAGATTAAGGCTGTGATGGGATGAACACAGGGGGATGGTTATTTTTTCATGGGTTCGAGCGATTTGTGGGATACTCAAAGGATGGGGTGCTTGCGTGGGCCAGAGGGGGGCCAACTTGGCGAATTCCATTTGCCGAACGTACCGTGTCCACTCGCTAGAAAAGTCTGGACCCACTTGAGCTAGGAAGTCTTTGAGATTGGTTCGTCGATCGGGAGCCAGCGCCATTTCATAGAGCCACATCAAGCAGCAAGCAGCAAGTCCCTCGGAGGCAGATGAATAGGTTAAAGGGATCTGGTGGATCCAGTTGACGATCTGTTGGACCAAAGTGGGAGGTGTGTTGGGGGAGGTGAGCTGGTCTAAGATAGGAAAAAAGTAAGAAAATAGTTGATTAGAGGGGGTCAAAGAGCTCAGGATCTCTCTGATCTTGTCTTCGGAGAGTGGGGTGGAGGAGAGGATTTTTCTTCTTACGTTGTCTGAGGGAGCTTCTAACCATCGTTGTCGAGAGGTCAAATAGGCAATCGTCTCAGAGGCAATGGAATGTTGTACGGGAACCAGGGTCGTAAGTTGTTGAAAATCTAAATGAGATCGATGACAGCTTTGGTTGCGAAGCTGAGTCAGCAAAGTGAATGCTTCTTCCCCCCTTTTTTTAACCGCATCGTTACTGTTGGTTTTAAGAATGGGGTGCACCCATTGTAAGAGGGCATGGAGGAGCAAAATGGCATGAGGGTGGTGCTGTGTTTGGATCCATTTTGGATCGAAAAGAGGCAACATCACTTCGAGCCCTTCGGATGTCAGGGGCTGTTGTAGTATATTTGTTTGGTATAGAAGATCCTTGGCCTCGTTGTATTTGTAGAACTGGATATAATAGGCAAGGAGCCAAGCTGTGTGTTGTTGAGATGTCGATGTAGCATGGGTTGGGTATTGTGCATCGGCGAGGATATCGAAGGTTAAATACCGAGTGGAAAGGAAGTTTTCTGGTGTGGATAACAATCTTCTATTGGAACTATACAACCGATATTCTTCAGAGGCAAAGGGGCACAAAGGGACAATGGCCTTTCGAGCTCCCAAAGGGTTTTGAAGGATTAGGACATTGGCAATATCTCTAGCCAGGGGGGTGTCTCGGGTCAAATGGATGACAAATCCTGGGTATTGCTGACACTCATAGGTGTTGGACGAAGCATCGAGGCTAAATGTCAGACCTAAAGTAGGTAGTCTAATGCTGACAACTTGTTTAGAATTAGGATCTTGAAATAATAGGCTTGGGGCATAAATAGAGTTAAAGATGGTCTCTAAATCGTAGACATGAGAGTGTGTAGCTTCTGGAGTTGGGCTGGCCGTCACAATCAACTGCCCTTGCGGGGAGCGTATACCGGTGCAAGGTCCTTCAGCAAGGAGCTCTTGGGTATATCGATCGGTCACAATCCATGACTGAGTGGTTGGATTGACCCAACAATGGGAGTAGAGTAGGTAGCTACTGGTCTTCATTTCAGGAGTGACGATGCAGTAGGTGTAAGGCTCTCCTTGATGGAACTTTTGAATCAAGAGTTCCTGGTCGTTCTGCAGGATTTGATATACGTGCCCCTTAAAATCAAACGAGTAGACAGAGTGGGGGGGGACTTGACGTTGCGAAACGAGGGTAGTGGCTACTTGAGTGCCAAATATTTTATGGACAGAGGAGCTAGTTTGAATATCAGTGGGGAGAAACCCCGCGGCAGATTGATCATAGGACACTTGTGGTGTAGTTAGGAAACGGGATAGAGACGTAAGATGATAGCTTGTTGCAGTTCCGATGTCGATCGATTGGATGCCATATTGGGATTTTTGAAACACAGAGCTTAGGGGAAGAGCATGTCTCTGGACTGCTTGGTGGGCCTCGGACCACATCTGTTCGTTGGAGTGGTGAGTAAAAATAGCTTGAAGCATTCGGGCTCCATATTCAATTTCCAAAGCAGATAAATTAAAGCTACAAGTAGCTGGTATCGAATATGTAAGTATGTATGTTTGGATTAGATTCTGAATCACAGTGCGATCTGTTAGCAAGAATGGGATGGTCTCCCAAGAGACGAGTGCAGAGAGGATTGAGGGCATGAGAGGGGAGGCAAGTTTTGGCTCCCCTTTCAATCGGTCGAGTAGTTCAGCCCAGCATCGGGTTAAATTTTCGATGTGATTGTCGGTAGGATCGAAGGACAGTAGACGCATATGGAATCGAAGCACATTGAGAGCCGCTTGAGGGGGGATCCTGGGATAGCAGGCGACGAGTGCATTCAACACGTGATGCAGGTGCTCTTTCTTGCCTCCCTTGGAGAGGTTTGTCAAAAGTGTGGCTTTATCGAAGCTAAAGAGAGCGTATTCTAAGCAAGCTAGGTAGGTAGAGTCGGCGAACAGCGCTTTTGAAGAAAACATGTCGAGAAGAGTAGCTAAAGAAGCTTGATCCGTATTCCCAGGGAGAATAAGAGCCCAGAGGGTGAGTTCTTTGTCGTGAGGGATGGAGGGTAAATATCGTTCTTGGCATAACGCCTCATGTAGGTCGGAAAATCGCTGATTGGTGGTCTTTTTTAGGGATGTCTTTTTTGACAGCACCTCATAGCCTTGTTGGATGCGAATAGATGTGGGTAGATCTCGATCTTCCAGCTTTTTAACTGTATATTGAGGCGATATGGAAAAGTGTAGGGATGTCGACTCAATAGACAGTCGATGATGTACGTCTTCTTGGTCTGTCCTTTCTTTGGCACTGGTGTACTGAGGATTTTGTAGGAAAAGAAAAGCAAGGACAGTCCTCATGGCATCAATATGAGGGGGTGAATTGGGTATCAGGGGCCATTGAGAAGATACATGGACATGTTCCCAGGCAATGGAGGAGGTCAAGAAAAAGGAGACTTGGGAGAGATCTCTTCCAGAGTCTGCGACGTCTTCATTGAAGATTTTTCCTGGCTCCCAGCTCCGATAGATCCAACGACAAGAAGAAGTTCTATCTAGTATTTTTTTTATTTGAGCCTGTTCTTGATTGAGCGCTTCTTTCAGTTGGAGATATTTTCGGTAAACTGGTTGGGAAAAGCTCCATTCTGATTGCTTGCAGTGGAGATATTGGAATAAAGCGGTCACAAGCTGGGAGCGATCGGATGGGGATAGGGAATTTTGACAATAGGTGTAGACAAACCAAAAAGCGTGGGCGAGGTCGATTGAAAATTCGTGGAGAATATCAGAGGATACGGGGACACCTTGTGTGGCAGGATAGCGAGTCTGCTGTAGAAGCCTGCACAGGGTCGAGAATTGTTCAGGTTGCAGTTGATCCAAGGCCTCTTTGGGAAAATACCCCTTTGCAGTCAAGGGAGGGATTGACTTGACGACATTGATGATTTCCGCATTTGAGTAAAGCAGAGGGCCAATTTGTTCAAGTCTCTGTTGTAAAGGTTGGGTTTCAGGCTGTAGACAGTGAGGGAGATTAAAAGCGATGACAGAGGGCGTTGGGGCGCAGGGAATGTCGGACGCTCTCCATGTAATGGGGGTAATACTGCTCGAGATCAAGAGGGGGGTATTTGTGATTGGAAGGGATAGTCCACAAGATCGGGCTTTTTGATAGAGTTTTGTGAAGTTTTCAATGACGAAGGGGAAAAGAGGTGTTTTTTCGTGGAGTTTTTGCATGTGGGAGGCGATCCTTAAGAAAGCATCTTGAATCCAACTGGAGCACATATCTTCTGGCGGGGCTTCTAGATAGTCATTGAGGGCCATCATGATGAGATAAAGCTTAGTCCATTGGTGGTGCACTGGGTCGTTAAGTTCGAATTTGAACCATTTCAACATGGACTGAAGGGTGCAGGTGTCGGCCCGCTGAGGTTGACCTGGATTGGCATATTGAACTGGACTTGTCTGGGGCCATGTCAGAAATAAGCTATTGTAGAAGGCTGCGATAGGGTTGTCATAGAGGGTCAAATTTTGACCTATTGTCCATCTTTGACTCGTTGCAATGGAGATGAGTGTGGCTATCAGGTGACTTTCTTTGACCTGATTGATGGGGGCTTTTGGAAACTTGATCGTTCGATAGTAGCGCTCCTTAAAGTAGGGGGCTTTCGGATGATATTTTAGGCCATCCCCTGAGTTAGTCACAGATAAAGAGACCCCTCCTCCCTCTTGAATTTGAAAGTGAAGGATAACTGCATGTGTAGAGGTGCCTCCATGCCAGATAAGTTCCTGGTGGGTTTCTAGATGCCTCCAGAAGTCAGACTCGGCGTCTTGAAGGATGCCTGCTGGACTCCAATAATGTTTCGATAGCCTATCCCTGATTTCATGCACCACGGGATCTTGCCAATGGTCTCCGTATCTTGTGAGGAGATCTTGGAAAAACATAAAAGTTGAGTTGGAGGAAGAGCCCCCGGTCTCAGCCCCTGTGGCATCTGTAATGAGCTGGTGATAGGGGGTGAGGCCTCCTGAGTCAGAGAGATTGGGAGCTTTAGGTGGTGGCAGTTCCCGAGGTGAGAAGAGAGCCTGCTGCCAGCCCTCTTTGTTCAATGCAGTTGGGGTGTGCACACTCGGAGGAGACAGATGTCTGGGCAGAGGACTTCGATGGAAAAAAATATAGCAGGCAAGAGGAAGAAGCCCTGCAGTCAAGATCAGCAAAGCGATTTGCGCTACTCTCACAACCCGTTTTTGCAGTGTCGATAGGCTGGCGATGAGTGGGTCGGAAGGACGAATTCGATAGATGAGATGTTCTAAAAATAGACTGACAGAGAGGGAGGGGTGTGGGGGGGGCGTCGGGCGAGTGGGTGTGGACATAGTATCTATATTGAATAATCATAGCATTATAAGTGATGGTTTAAAAAATATAAAGACACTAATATTAATTAATAGCAACTAAATTATTTAAGACACCCAAACGCAAGCTAGGCTCACGTTTGGGATAGGAATTTCTTTAAGAACCTATGGAGAGAAGAATTTTTTTTACGACTTGGTATCGTTGTCGTCCAGCACCTCGACTTCGGCCTCCTCCACATCCCCTTTTTGATGATCTTTATTAGCAGAAGGGGGTTTATTTTTGGTGTCAGATTCTGCTTTAGACAGCTCTGAGCCAATATTTTGCATCGACTTTTGCAGAGCTTGATCCTTGTCGCGGATGGTATCTAAATCCTCCGTCTGGAGGGCCTTTTTCAAGGCCTCAATACGAGAGGTGATCTCTTGAACAATATGGGCAGGTAACTTATCTTTATAGTCCTGCAGCGCCTTTTCAGCTCTGAATAAGGTGGCCTCGCCATTATTCTTGACTTCGATCTTTTCTTTTTTCTTCTTATCTTCCTCAGCGTGATCTTCTGCTTCTTTGACTTTACGCTGGATTTCTGCCTCTGACAGACCCGACTTCGCCTCAATCTTGATTTTTTGTAGTTTGCCTGACTGCTTATCCTTGGCAGAGACATGGAGGATTCCGTCGGCGTCGATATCGAAGGCGACCTCGATCTGGGGTGTGCCTCGTGGAGCTGGCGGGATATCCGATAGGTCAAACCTTCCAATTTCTTTGTTATCTTGTGCCATGGGCCGTTCTCCTTGTAGGACGACGATGGTCACAGCGGGCTGGTTGTCGGCCGCGGTGGAAAAGACCTGCTTTTTCTGGGTGGGGATCGTTGTATTTCTCTCAATAAGAGGGGTCATGACGCCACCTAAAGTCTCAATACCGAG
>JAGVDZ010000186.1 GCA_020058465.1 Parachlamydiales bacterium
CATCTTGATGAAGTCCGTTCAGAATGAGGGTGCGGTACACCTTTTCTTGGTCTTGAAAGATCGAAATGGCTTGTTCGAGAGCCAAGGCAAGGTCGTGACTTCCTTGAAAGACAATACCATTTCTATTTTCTGGACAGATGTTGGGATTTTGCCAATCGAACACGGTATCTTGCAGTCCCCCTGTCTGCCTTACGATTGGAATTGTTCCATAACGCATTGCGATCAGCTGAGTCAGGCCGCAAGGCTCATAGAGGGAGGGGATAATCAAAAAATCAAGGGCAGCAAATATGAGGTGGGCTACGGTCTCATCGAATGTGTAAATGAAAGTCGCGTGGGGATTGTTTTGGAACTTGAGGCGGATGGCGTCAAATCGTTGTTGAACAGAGGCATTCGGGGCTGATCCCAGTAGAATAAAAGGGAGCCCTTTGCCGATCCAAAAAGAGGCGCTGGCTTCGATCAAGTCGGGATTTTTTTGAGGCACAAGACGGCAAATGCTTCCACACCATGGACCCGACGTTGCTTTGGTATTGATGCCCCTTTCTTGGAGTTCGAGTTTCGCTTTTTTCTTCCATTCTAGGACTGACGAAAATCCATGGTGGAAAGAACAAGCGAAATTGAGATGGGAGTCTGTCTCAGGGCTCCAGATGTGGGTATCGATTCCATTGATGATGCCTGTCAGTTTTTCTTGATGACGTTGAAATGTCTCTTGTAGCCCGAATCCTTGAAATCCCATCTGCAATTCTTTTGCGTACGATGGAGACACTGTGGTGAGACGGTGAGCGTAGGTGAGGCCAATTTGAAGCAAGTTACAATCCTGAGATGTAGGATCTCCTGAGTCTAGATGGAATCGTTGTAAATCCTTGCGTTGGCAGCATCCCTGGTGCTCTGCATTGTGAATGGTGAGCAATGTCGAGTAGCTCTGATGTTGGCTGAGAAAAGCTAAATAAGCAGTATGCCAGTCATGGAGGTGGAGCCAGTCGGGTTGGATGGCCAATGTCTTAAGATACGCGTCTACAGATAAGCTAAAGGCGAGAAAATAAAAAAGATCGTTCGCTTCACCATAGATTTTGGAGCGATGCCAATATGGACAGAAAGGGGCAATTGCAAACCAGTAGAGCTCGAGCTGACCATATTGAGATTTGTAGACTTGGGTCATCATTGCGGCTTCATCGAAAACAAAAGGGATCTGACATTGGAGTTCTAAAGGGATGGAAAGGGAGAGGAATGGGTACAAGGGAAGATAGACATGGATAGTATGTCCTAAGGAAGCAAGTTCTTTACAAAGGCCGCCGACAGCATCACCCAGTCCACCTGCCTTCACTAAAGGGGCCAGTTCCGTAGCCGTATGAACAATATACAAAGTGAGCACTCCTCAGGATGACTTCAGATGAGCCTTGTACCCTCACTAGGGCCTATATAGAAAACCGAAAGAGATGTCTACTTTTGGATGAAATGGATCAAAACCCAAGAAACCAAGGGTGACGTTATACACAAATGAACTCAAAAGTTGGTTTTTGACAGTGTCGGCGACGCTTGGAGTTTACCTTTCTTGGTATCGCTAAACTTCTTAAGATCAGCTGCTTCAGAAAGATGAGTTCCAAACTACCTCTTTGTTAAATTCCCAAATTTTGAATTCATTTGTGTAGTATTGGTGGTAGAAAATTTTAACTTACTGGTTATCAATTCCAATCGATCAATAAATTATAGATTTTTGATAGAGGCTCAAATGTGCATCTATTTCTTAGGTTTGGTATTACTTTGAATTCAACATTGCAGATTTTTGAGAGGGTCTGCTACCATCGGCCTCTTCCCTGTTTTGGATGGGGTGTAGCCAAGTGGTAAGGCAGCGGTTTTTGGTACCGCCATGCGGAGGTTCGAACCCTTCCACCCCAATCTACCTTAGATGGTTTATCTTGTGATGTGGAGAGCTGCTGTGGTACCCTCCTCACCCTCCGGTGGTTGTGTGTTGGAATAGAAAGATCCTCCTTGATGGTAAGTAAAATGTTGATGAATGAGTTAAGACTATGAAACTCCTAGTGTCAGATAGGAAAATTGAAAGAAAAAGTGCAGTAAAGCAGGAACGGAAGAATGGACGCATACCGGCCGTTCTCTACGGACCGCGGATGCAATCTAGACCCATATCGATCGATCGATCGGCTTTTGAAACCCTTCTTCGTTCTATTCAAACCCAACGTCTTTCGACGACATTTGTCACATTGCAAGAGGGGCAGACGACAATTCGCGCGCTTGTGAAGGGAATCGAAAGACATCCAACGACGTACAACGTTCTACATCTAGACTTTTTGCAGATTACTGAGGAAGTCTCCTGTACGGTTCAGGTTCCCATTGAGTTAGACGGAGTCCTTGATTGTGTAGGGGTAAAATTAGGTGGTTTTGTTCGTCATGTGATCCGTTTTCTGAAAGTCCGTTGTTTGCCTAAAGATTTACCCAGTGCCTTATCTCTGCCTATTCATGAACTTGAAGTGGGTCAAGTGAAGCGTTTGGAAAGTATTCAGATCCCTCCACGGGTCTTACCATTGGCTAGGATGAAAGAGGTTGCGGTTGTGGTTACAAAGAAGGCCTAAAGTGGGTGGCGAAGTGTCTCATACAGTTGCTATCCCTTTGGATTGCTTTGCTTGCATCGCAACCTTTAAGATTTCTAGGTGTGTATGAGAGATGAAGTGGTTCCTTTTTGGGTGATAGGGCTCGGTAATCCTGGGCGTAAGTATCAGGGGACTCGTCATAATATTGGGTTTCGCTTTGTCGATCAGATGGCTTCTTTTATGAAGGCTTCGTTTAAGGAAGAGAAGGGATGCTTATCAGAGGTAGCAGTGGGGTCCTTGGCGGAGGTGGAAGTGCATCTAGTGAAGCCTAAGACGTATGTCAACTTAAGCGGTCAGGCTCTGGAGATTTGTCGTCGAGACATTCACTTTTCTCTTAGGAGTTTGTGTGTTGTTGCCGATGATGTGAATATCCCCTTTGGGGTCCTGCGGCTGAGGAAGGAAGGGGGTACAGGGGGGCACAACGGTCTGAAGAGCATCCAGGAAACATTACAAACTCAAGATTATCCTCGCCTACGTATCGGGGTGGGTCGACCCTCCGATGAACACGGGGGCTTGGCAGATTATGTCTTAGCCCCATTTTCAGAGGAGGAACAAGGCCTCCTTCCTCAGATTTTGGGAAGGGGGATTCAGGCCATCACTGTATGGCTACAAAGAGGAATTCATCATGCGATGGACTTGATAAACCCAAGTCCACCAAACCCAAGCAAGGAGGTTTAATATGGGTAAACAGCAACAAGGGTTGTATGAGGGGATGTATATCCTCAACTCGACTCTGAGTGAAGATTCGAGAAAAAAAGCTCTCGATCGCATCACACAAGGCATTGAGGAACAAGGGGGTGCAATTGTCAAAATGCACGACTGGGGGCGCAAGCGTTTGGCGTATTCG
>JAGVDZ010000180.1 GCA_020058465.1 Parachlamydiales bacterium
TACGGCCAATAAAGTAGCCAGATCTAGCAAGCCAAGAAAACAATCGTAGACATGCCCCCCCTATCTGCGGGGGATAAACTTCGGCTCTAGGTCCACATGGGGCGAGCTATTGTCCAAACCGAAGAAAGGATCGATGTCGATCTTTTCACCAGCCATAAACCGTTCTTGAAGTTGTTCAGTTGACGCAAAGTCCATGTGGGGATTGTCCGTCTGATCGACAATGTTCAAAGGTAAATTACATACCTTAGAACGATCAAAATAAAGGCCCACCGGATGAAGGGGAGCCCCCTTCTGAGCCCAGTTTGATTCTAGGCTTGTCGGATTGTTAAACGAAAGCCCTTTCAGCCCCTTTAACACAGTCTCTTTGGCATAGAGGGTCATGTCGAGACTATTGGGAAATCCCCAGTCTAACGAGCCCTGCTCAATATCCCAGGCAAAAACACCTTTGAAAAGAGCTACATGCTCAGGCTCTTCTTGTACGTTTTTAGCCTGATAACTATAACGGATATGGTGCCCAAAGCGCAAAAAAAAGCCATACCCCTTTGTCTCTTGGAGCATTTTCGAACAGAAGGTAAGATCGACAAAGTCTTTGACAATCAAATCGTCGACACCAAACAGCACCCACGAGGAAGCTGTTTTTAATGCCTTGTAAACTAGAGACTTGAATTCTTTTTTTCCCAACTCAGGGTGTTGGAATAGCCAAACTACATGCGGGAACGTACGAGCTAATTCTAAATACGCTTGATGGTAGGTTTCATGACTATATCGAGTCACGACTTGGATCGTACGGACACCTGTCATATACCTTTCGATTGACTCTAGACAAGCATAGAGCTGCAGGGGTCGATCGTAGGAAAATAAGATAAGATCAACTTGGTCCGTCTTGGGCTCACTTTGAGAACTTGGAGGCACAAAGATCGGCTCTGCTGTTTTTTTTGTGTGTGCCAGTGTCGTATCTACAAAGAGATTCGGTACTTTTAATGTCGCGACATGAGATGCAATCGCCCGCTCCAAAAGACGCAGCGGCCCATCCAAGCTCGACCTAAAGCGCCCCTTGTCAATCCAACAAGCAAGAGGAATCTCCTTTAAAAGGTGGGCATAGAAGGTATACGTACATCCATACCCGGCCTCATCTTGTCTTTGAACAGTGTAGGATGGGTACAGAAACACATCCGACTTCGTCATCCAAGTGCATCGATTCCGATAAAGGGACGCCACCTCCGAAAGAGACTGTGGAGAAGCTAGCCAATCCTTAGCTTCAAGCCAGACGACAACGACCTCTTTTTGCAGCTGTGGAAGAAGCCTATAGAGACAAGCAGCCGCCCCTTCCTTCTTCTCTTCTCTCAATAAGATCACCCGTTGCTCTAATTGGTTCTCAACAATAAATCGAAGGACCTGATCGTATGTGCCGTCGGTAGATCCATCGTCGATCACAATGACACGGTAATCGTCAAAATCCTGAGAAAATAAAGATTGAAGAGCTCTTTCACAATGAGCCTTATGATTATATCCGTAGAGAACCACCACAAACTTCATCTCTTGGGGCGGCGTAAATGAAATAGGTAGCGATGATCCTTCCTCCTGCCAAGACCCCGCACGATAGACACCGAGGACAACAGCGGAGAAGACCCAGGCAAATAGCCAAAATGATTTCATCAACTCTCCAAACTCAAAACCTTCGGGTAGGGGGGACGTACCTGCATACTTCGATAACCTGCGACAAATCGCTCAGCCTCTTGAGGAGATAGAGGCTTGGCAAAGCCCAACACAAATGGCTCGTCGACATACGTAGTATGGTCTTCAGACATCTCGATAATAGGGACCATATGAACCCACTTCTCAATTTCAAAATCTCCGGTATCGAGGCCTAGAGTCAGATCTTCTTCATCCACCATACCAAATAGTCGGGCGTGAAACGCAGTTAACATGGGCTGTTTGACCAAAGAGTCTTTGAGATTATCCCGTTCGTAAGAGTAGGGAGGGATCCGAGTCAACCCCTCTTTGGTCACTCCACCTCCAATCACAACCCAAACATCTGGGTTGGCAAAATATCGATTCAAACGATCAAGCACCCACTCGTGAGCAAGCTCCTGGCTTGCTTCTAAAACAATAACAATTTCATCTTGAGGCTGCGCTAACAGTTCTTTTAAAGAGCCTAAGAGACCCAAAGGCTCTGCATGTCGAACGAGCGATGTCTGTCTTGTTGTAGCTGTGGCATCAATCAAAGCCTGAGCCAAATGTTCGCTTCGATCCACCGATCCATCGTCGACATAAACGACGCGAAAACGATCATACTGCTGGGAAAACACGGAACGAAGACTCCGATCAAGGTAGGCCCCATCGTTACGCCCGATCACCATCACGACAAAGGAACGGTGATCCCGGAGATACTCGGCAGGAGTACAAAGAGATCCTCCTCTTCCCAATGTAGCCCGCCGAGCCCAAAAAAAAGAAGCCGACTGAAAGCTACCCCAATACACTAAAGGCCATAACATTAAAAGAAGGAGGAAGCGCTGCATGACCCCCTCAGCTTGAAAGAACCGTCTTGTTGTTTTCAAGAAGATTTGTATCAAATCTGATATTTCATTGCTGGCGTGTATTCAACAGACTCACTACTTTAGGACCTAAGTAAGCAAGTAGCCCATTTTTCATAATATCGGGGACCAAAAACGGGGCCACACCTAGTTTCCAAGCTTGAGACAATCCTAAGAACAAAGAGAGATGACAGACCCCAAGTAAGTAAATTACAAAGAGGCCTACCATCATCATCGACACTCTTTGCAACCAAGAAAGTTGCCGATTTTGACAAAGATAAGCCACGACCCAAGCTCCCACGAGAAAGCCTATTAGATAGCCACCAGTCGGCCCTAGGAATCGAAGATACCCCGCAGCCCCACCAGCAAAACAGGGCAATCCAAGGGCTCCTTGGGCTAAAAATAGTCCCACCATCCCCACCGCCATCTGAGGAGACATACAACTTGCAGAAAGTAAAATGATATTGTTCTGCAGAATCAAAGGGACAGGCGTCCATGGCAAAGGAACTTGCACATGGGCCCACATGGCTATCCACAAAGATCCAAGCCACATCACAAACAAAGAACGAATCCACGAGCTTTGACCCGAAAGGGTCTTCCCACCCACTTGTGCTCTCAGCATAACAACCTCACTTGATAATATTGTCGCTTACGATCGATCAATTGCCGTGCTTTCACATAGGCTATGAC
>JAGVDZ010000161.1 GCA_020058465.1 Parachlamydiales bacterium
CGGCCGTAAATCCACTAAAAGAGTGGCAATAGAGGCTGAGTTGCTCTAAAGGAACCCCCTCGTGCTTTTGAAGGTATTCTACTACAGACTCGGTATCGACGATCAACTCGGAGGCTTTATTGAAAGTCCGTTTACTCTCATCATTCGAGGTGCTGTAGTCAAAGGTGACAAAGCGGCACGCCTGTTTAGTCTCTTTCGCCTTTCGAAGAAGCCAAAGATAGCTCCCATCTTCTGTGATCGAGGTGCTAGAAGGTAAGATCAGGACATGGGGCAAGTTTTGAGACTGTGTCGTCTCACCATTAGGTGTATAAATAGTTGCAAATACGATCTGATTATCTGGTGTTTGAATTACTTTCTTTTCGATTTGATAACTTTGTTTTAATTCTTCCAGTTCTTGATTGAAAGCTTTTTGAAGAGTTGAACGGATATGAGGGGAAAAGACCCAAGAAGAGGGGAGGAAAAATGTTTTAGCAATGACGTTGAGGCCATAACCAGCAAGCCTGATCAGCCCTATAGGGAAGACAATGATCGAGAAGAGATCCCAGAATACTTTTGCAATTTTTTGGATCAGGGTTTTGTGAGCTGGCGCCAGCTCTTGATGAGTCCAGGTAGCTTTAAAATCGATGATGGGCAATGTTTTAATGGGTATATCTTCAAGCGGTGTCGATGGAGGTTGAGGCTGTCTTGACAGAATAAAATCGGCAACCTTCTGGTCCACCGTTTGAGCCCCATCAGTGCGATAGAATGACAAAGGGTCACAATGGTTGACAGGGTGTGGCGCTGAAGAATCTTTGAGTTCAATTGTTTCCATGTGATCAAGAAAACCACTGGCCTTGGCCCCTTCGACAAAACTGGCCTCTTCGTAAGGGATTACGTCGTCCTCTTTGTGGAACGTAGCTAGGATTTTTGTGCTGTGGTTTTTGAGCTGGGAAAAGGGAACCTTCGTATTCCAAGAGCTGAGTACAGGCGAGAGCCAGGCTAAAAGAGGGCGGTAGACCCAAGGCAGTTGGCTGAAGAGAACTCTTTTGGTCGAAGAAAGGGAACGATCGCAAAACCAGTGAGAAATATCAGGATAGTGGACAAGAAGTTTGGATGAGATCAGTCCTCCAAGAGACCAGCTGTAGAGGCGAAGGGAACTAGAAGGAATACCTCGTCGGATTAAGAATTCGACAACAGATCGGGCATCTGTGACAAGTTGTTCCACACCCGAAAACACACGACCACTTTCTGGATCGGTTGGGCTATAATCGAATGTGATGAACCGGGTACTTTGAGCTGCTTGAGCTTCTTTTATGAGCCAAATTGGAATGTTTTGTTCGCGGATCGATGCGTTTGAAGGGACAAAGAGGACATTTTGTAGATTTGACGACGGCTTTTTTGGTTCATACATTGTCACATTGACGATAGCTCGATCGGGAGTTGTCACTTGATAGTGCTGAATCGTATAGCCCTCTTCGAGTTGATCCATAGCCGGTTTGAGAGCTCGGTTATAGACTGCGCGAACGTGGTTCGGGTAGGCCCAAGCAGAGGGGAGAAAGAATGTCCTGGCAACTTGGTTAAGGCCCCATGTGGCAAGACGGATCAGGCCGATTGGGAAGATCACCAGAGACAATAAGTTCCAAGCGATACAACAGAGCTTATATGCAGTCAGTTGCCAAGCTGCTCTTCCGGACAAAGAAGTAGGTGGGTCGTCCCATTGAATAAGAGCATCAGAAGTGTCAACATGGCTAAGTGTTGTCATGTTTATGAGCCAAGTAGACTGGGGATAGGATGAAAGGCTTTGTACAATTCTTTTGTTTCAGCATAGGTCAGAGTCAAGACAGGCGAAGAGGGGTCCTTCTCTTTGAAGTAGAAGTGTACGTAGGGCTGTAGCTCTTGTTGCCCGCTCAGCAGTAGTCCTGCACGAGTTTCTGGCGGTTTAGGGTAACACATGAAGTCAAGAGAAGTTGTAGGCTCGCTGAATATTTTAGCCATCAAAAGAGATTCCAAAAAGTGGGGTAACAGATCAGTTTCCAAGAGTTGATGACATCGGAGCCCAGCTTGACCCGCATCTTGATCACGTTGATGTGCCCAGATAAGGTTTTCATTACCTACTGTCGATTCTTGCGAAGTCAATTGCGAAATAGTTCGTAGCCATGTGCTAACTGAAGCAAGATCTTGTTGTAATTGCCAGTATACGATCCGATAGCGACAAAGTAAAGTCAACGCCTTGTCTTTGGGTAAGAGCGCACAATTGGAGGGATGGAGTAAATTTCGCAAGGTCAATAACTTTGCTTCAGGAATCTTTGATATGCTAGACAGTTTTTGAAATCCAGTTTGTGTAGGTTCGATGATACAATTTTTAATATAACTAGCAATTGCCAACTCATCAGTCCATTTTTTGCTTTGACTGTCGTAATAATTTGTTAAAAAAGAAACTTCTTGGGCTTGCTTTGACAAGCGAAGACTTTGTTGATCTGCTTTTGAGGCTAGATAAGACATGACCGATGCAATCACAGCTCCCACGATGGAGGCACTGATCGATAGGCTAGAACCAGGAAGAATGCCACCGATCATGAGGATAGAAAAGACAGTGATGGCAACGAAAGCAAGTTGAGATATTAAAGCCACAACTCGTAG
>JAGVDZ010000118.1 GCA_020058465.1 Parachlamydiales bacterium
GGTCCACTACTGACGCATCGTCGTTGTTGATATCATCGAGAAGTTGGTTCCTTGTCAAGACTTTCCCTTGATTGATCACCAGACGACGTAAGATACCAAACTCTGAAAGAGTCAACAAAATGGGCCTGTCCGACTTGCGCAAGATATAACGATCTACCTCAAGAACAAAGTCAGAAAAACGAAGAGCTTTCTCCACCCTCTCCGGATCTCTGCCTCGCCGCAAAATAGCCTTAATCCTCGAAAACAAGACATTAGGAGAAAATGGTTTCACGACATAATCGTCAGCACCAAGCTCTAATCCCAAAACAACATCTAGCTCCTCACCTCTAGCAGACAAAATCAGAACGGGAATGGATTTTAAATCAGCGTGATTCTTCATTTTGCGACATACATCAAGCCCATTTTCGCCTGGCAACATGATATCTAAAATCACAAGATCGGGCTTTTCCCTTTCAATGGCGCGATACCCATTGATACCGTCAACCTCGACATGTAGCTTATATCCAGACATCTCTGCCTGAAGCTTAATCAAAGCCGCAATATCCTCTTCGTCCTCGATTAAAAGAACTCTTTTTTTCGACATAACAACCGCTCACGCCTCTTTTATTCTGAGAAAATCCCCCGCTTCCCCAGACATCGCCCAAGGGAAACTTAAATTTTTCCAAACTCCCGATTTGTTGGCAACTCCCCCAAAGACCCACATTCTACCAAATGTGAGAAATAACTTCATATTCAAGTCGTTTGCGGTATACCAAACTTTCAACGGTGTTTTCCTCTCCATGGCGGAGGTTTTCGAACGTTGTCGCCAGAAACATATTTGATTTCCGCTTTATTTATGTGCTTCACTACAATGGGCGAGGACAGGTATGAAGCTATTTTTGATATTTGGTATTATTGCTTTCTCTACCACACTCCTCTACCCAAGTCTTGACGAGGAAGCCTTCTTTCTGCGAAGGATCGTTGAGTTTCTCGAAGAAGAAGAAACGGACATTGCAGAAGAGCAGATGGACCTTTTTTTAACGACCTATCCTGAAAGCCGTTACAAATCCGACATCCTTCAAGCTATGGGCGATGTGGCCCTGCAAAAGAGACTCTACGAAAAGGCCTGGGGATACTATGAGCAAGTTCAAAGACCTTCCCAACGAGGCACGCCTCTTTCTAACCGCCTCCATTGTCTTTTCGCTATGGAGCGCTACGCGCTTTTAGACCAAGAATGTTCTATTCTTCAAGGGCAGCCTGATCTCAAAGAAGACCCCGAACTTACTTATTTCTGGTTCCTAGCCATCTATCATCAACTGGATTACTTAGCTCCTACCTCCTATGATTATGTAGGCAAGATGAATCTTGTGACCCGCCTTTATCAACTTTTAACAACGTCCCATTACCAAACAGAAATTACCCCATACTATGCTAAACTCTTAGTATTGCAAGGCTTGTTTGAACAAGCTGGCGACTTGTATCAGATGCTGGCCGAGACATCTTCTACGCAGTCAGAATCCTTCCTCTTGCAAGCCGCCTCACTGTATGCGCGATCAGCTCCAGAGAAGGGGCTCGCCATCCTCGGAAATACCCAATTTACCGATCCATTGAAAGCAAGCGAAGCGCAATTCTACCACCTATCTCTTCTTTTCCAGACAGGCCAGCACCTTACCATCATCGAAACCCAACATCGATGGAAGAAGGAGATCCCCGTCGAGCGCCGTGTTGAAGCCCTTACTCTCCTTGCAAAAAGCTACCTAGAGCACCACTGCACCGAAGAGGCTATTGAAACCCTTTCTTGTTGCTTGGACCCCCCACTCGAATCCACAGAACAAGCCCTCCTCGTCTACCCCACTTTGATGGAGGCTGCCTATCAAATCCGCGATCTGCCTCTCTTCAAAAGAGCCTATGAAAAGTTACCAAGCTCGCCTAAAACCAACCACTTTACTCTGTCTTTTGCTATTCTTCTAAAAACACAAGGGGACATAGAGCAGGCCAAAGTACAATTGCTTCAATTAGTCCAAAAAGAAGATGACTTTCTTGAAAAGCCTCATGCCCTTTTCGAACTCATTCACCTTTACTGTCTGCAAGAAGAGTGGGACCTTTGTATCCGATACGCTCACACCTTTTTGCAATGTTACCCAGAGCACACACTGGCCCCTTCAACATGGCAACATCTCCTCACCTCATTATCTCACCATCAGGCGATCACACCTCAAGATTTGATTGAGACCCTCGAGAAAGTCATCCACCACCCCGCGTTTGCCCACAAACAAGACCTCTCGTCTTGGCGTCAAACTCTTGCCCAAGCTTATCTAGAAAAACACGACCCCAAACAAGCTTTGAGCACCCTCCTTGAAGATCCTCACGCTCGAGATGATCCAAATATTCGAGCCCTCACAGCTTTGTGTCATTATCAGCTCGGGGAGTGGGATCTTTTTTACGGTATAGCCGAAACAATTGAGGAAGATACGATTTCAAAGCTCCCCCCCGGTTCTATCTCTGCCCTTGCGTTCAACGTATGTCTCCAGCAGGGCAAACTCGATCTTGCTTTTAACCATTTACTTCGAGCTATTTACTTTCGGTATCCTGTATCTGAACATAATCTTTACTGGTTTCTCCAACAGGGGCTTGCCAAACTGCGACCACTCACATTATCCCCCCCTCAAATCAACTTAATCCAATTGTGGAGCAGCCCCCCTTCTCTCTTTGAACCGCCTCTTCTTTGGGAA
>JAGVDZ010000140.1 GCA_020058465.1 Parachlamydiales bacterium
ATGAGGTTCGTCAATTACCTTGGTCGGCTTCTATTGAAAAAGGACTCCTCGAATCGCTTCGTCTCGCAGTTTGGGGAGAGCATGGGGGGGCTCATCCCTCTAAAATACGTTCGTTGAAAGGGGATGTTAGAGAACGGTTTCTTTCTTTAAAGAATCAGATGATTGGAAAAACGAGCACGGCGGAGTGGATGTACGTTCCTTATCCATACCCTTCATGTTTAGCTGAGCTCTATAAGCATGTGTGGTTTGGTGCGTTGGCCTATCCAGACAGTCGGATTTCATGGGCTGACCAAGAGGCAGACTTAGTTGTCGTGGTCTTGCTGCGCTTTGGCAATGCCGGTAAAGAAGCGGCTCCTTTGGCTTCAGAAATGATCCACGCTTGGCGAAAGATCCAGCAACGCCACACACCCAGTCTGCAGGCTAGATGAAGGAGCGATTTTTGGCGAGAATGATGCCTGCATCCCGTGTGTGAGTTCTGACTTTGACGATATCAAATCCAGCCCCTTTGAGGGTGTCGATCGCTTTATTCTGGATGTTGATCGAAAAATCATATAAATCGAACGAGTGATCAGGACTGATCCTATGATACTCGACGCTGATATAGTGGATGTGCTTTAGCGTTTCTAAATCTCGTAAGATGATCCACTCCGATCCTTCACAATCCATCTTCAGAAGATCGATTCTCCCTCCCAAGCGGGCCGCCACCTCCTTCAGAGGAACAATAGGAATCGTCCCTTCTTTGGTAAAATCGACAACGGCAACGGAGTTGCTGCCATTGCTTTGGTTGGGTCTGGTATCGAGAGAAAATGAACCGGTAGTGAGACCGACACCTTCCATAAATAGTTTAGCGCCAGCATCATAAGCATGTAAAGCGAGGGTTTCTCGAAGGAATGGATTGACTTCGTAGCAATGGATGGTGGCATTTGGAAACTCGCCACGGGCAGCGATAGCAAAGGTCCCGACATTGGCTCCAATATCGACAATCTTGATGTGTTGATTTCGGGGCCACTCGATGGATTCTAGTTGGTAGGCGTCATCAAAAATGGACTCGATAATAAAGCACTTAGACTCCTTCAAGAAAGCGACGTTTTTGGGGCCGCCATTGATATTTAACTTGTCGAGCTTTGACGCTCCGTCTGGGAGCTTAAGGAAGTCTTTGAGTTGTTTTCCTTTTAGACCTAGCCTCCGAGCACGGCGAGCCCACGGAAGCGACACGCCTGCCCGGAGGGCGAGGACGAGGTTGACACATGGATCGGGGACTACTTTTTTTAACACATTTCTGAGAAGGGACATCATTCTGAATCTCTATGCTATGAGCGAACCGACGGACCTTTTGCTAGAATTGACGGTTGTACACTTTTTCAGGGGTATTCGACAAGTATAATCGGGATGATATACACAAATGAATTCCAAGCTACCTCCTTGTCAAATTTCCAAATTTTGAATTCATTTGTGTATCTTGTGGAATAGCTGTGTGTAGGAGGTTTTGAAAGTAGGTGATTGTTTTTGTGAGTCCCTCTTGAAGGGATGTTTGAGGTGACCATTGAAGGAGGTCTTGAGCTTTTTGTATATCGGGACGACGTTGGCGAGGATCGTCAGTGGGGAGAGGCTTAAATGATAGCAACGACGAAGATTGAGTAAGGGACAACGTCAGTTTGGCTAGTTCTAAAATAGAATATTCTGAAGGGTTGCCGAGATTTAAAGGACCCGGCGTTAGACCTTTAAAGTGGATAAAACGGACAATGCCATCGATGAGATCATCGACGTAGCAAAAAGAACGGGTCTGTTCGCCACGACCGTAGAGGGTTAGAGGTTGGCCTCGAAGAGCCTGGAGAATGAAATTGGATACGACCCGGCCATCTTGCGCGTCCATACGAGGCCCATATGTATTGAAAATGCGGATCACCTTGATGGGTAGATGGTAGGCTCTCAGGTAGTCAAAAAAAAGGGATTCAGCAGCTCGCTTGCCTTCGTCATAGCATGAACGGGGTCCGACAGAGTTGACATGGCCCCAGTAGGTTTCTTTTTGGGGGTGTTCCAGGGGATCGCCATAGACTTCACTGGTGGAGGCTTGCAGGATTGGGATCGTCCGGTCTCTGGCTAGTTCTAGAAGGTGGTAAGCGCCAAATACGCTCGTCTTCCAGGTTTGGATGGGGTCTTTCTGGTAGTGGGCTGGGGAGGCAGGACAAGCTAAATTCAAGATAAGATCCAGCTTGGGCAGAGGAGGCAGTGGCTTAGCAATATCGGCTTCAATGAAATCGAGCTGAGATTCACCCTGTAAGGGAGTAAGATTACTCAAAGAGCCTGTAGAGAGATTGTCGAGGCAGATGATGCGGTGGTTGAGTTTCAAGAGCGCCTCAGCTAGGTGAGATCCGAGAAAGCCTGCGCCCCCGGGAATAAGGATGGTTCTCGTGCAGGGTTGTTCATCTTGCATGGGCAATGAGGTGTTTCAAGGTGAATAAAGCAACGTGTGCAGGCGCCAGCCACGGTCCAGACAACCCCACTTTGCCCACTCTACCAGATCACTTGCTTTTTCTTCCTGCAGTGTCAAAATGACCTGGTCTGAAAAGAGAGATGTCACCTTGGCAGCTGGATCTTGAATGTCGACTGCAAGCCACAGTAAGACGAGGGGGTAGGTGTGTTTTTGTTGGTGTATGAAATTTTGGAACAAAGGAGATTGTATCCACTCAGCTGCATAGGCGTGGTAGCCTCCTGACGGGAGGTGGTCGTAATGAGGGAAGTGCTGGATCCAAGGAGTGGGTTCTCTGGAGCTAGATAGCGCTTGGAGAAGACCTTCGGGTGAGGCCTTGGCTATCCAGGGGGTGAGAGGGAGGTCAATGATGAGGGGACGAGTCCCAGTTTGACCGATCTGGTGGGCCAGTGATTTTCCAAAGTGAGGAGCTCTGCCACCAATGACAGAAATGACTCTGCCGGGCAGCTGAGGCCCCGATTTTATAAACAAAGACAAGGTACGGAGGACTTCGATGTTGTCGGGTGCAAGTTCATCTATTTCACATTGGGAAGAAAGGGGACCTGCAATGGGATAATTGATAGCTTTGAGAAGGTCGACGGAGACAGGAAAGCCTTGGATGACCTGACGTAGGACTAAGTACAAGGCGGCAAGCGAGGTGGCCAGCATAGCTCCTAAAAGGGCTCGAGCAAGGTAGTTGGGTTTGTTAGGTAACAAGGGAACGGCTGCCAAATCAAGAGCCTTTGATTCGATGTGATGCATATGGTAGGCGATGGTTTTTGACTCGACTAGTTCCGAAATACCAGCCATCATCTTTGTGGCCATCTCAGTCTGCAGTTTGCACCATTTTTCAGACCTCCACTTGTCGGCAAGTGAAGCAAAGGACTCTCTTAAGAGGTTCATTTGTTGCTCTAAGAGGGCATGTTCTTGTTCAAGGACAATGCGTTCTGATTGGACAAGGTTTTTTAGTTCTTCTTGAAGGGCTAAGAGTTTTCGGTTGATACTATCGAGTCCAGCTGCTTGCAGAGCTTGGATTTTTTCTTTCAACAAATGTTGGGTGATAAGCTCGACACGCAGCATCTGTTCGATATGCTCTTTCAGCACCCCTTTTTGCCATAAAAGCTCCTCCTTCCAGCGTTGTTGTTCTTTACTTGTTCGATGTTTTTCATCTTGGAGCTGCAGGGCGAGTTGAGATGCCCTTTGGATGAGGTTTTGGCTGATAGGGTCACTCAAGAGGCTGCCGATAGAAGTCAGGGGAAAATCAGGATCTTGGATTTTGAGTTTGAATTCTTCATACGAACGAGAAAGTGTCTCTGAAGCGTCCATCTGTTCTTGATAATGGACAAAAAGGGCTCTGGCAGTCTCAAGATCGAGGTTCTCTAAAGTGGAGTGGGGGTGGGTTTGATCGATAAGGCGTTCTTGATGCAGCTTTTCTTGAAGTAGCAAGAGGCGCATCTTTTCTTGTAAATAGTTCAGGGCGTCGGGCTGTGACAATTGACTGAGATTCAAGATGAAGCGAGGATCATCAAACCGGCTTTTGAGGTGTGTTGCTTCGGGTAATTCTTGAGGGATATGCGTGGCTAGAAATGTAATGAGTTGATGGAGTGTCTCTTTAGTCTGGTTTAGCTGTTCAATGTTGACAGATGCGCCGTAGAGATCTTCAGGGGCTAGGGTAGATCGATGCATAGAAAGCTCCATCAGATCTTTTTGTTGTTGCAAGTGTCCTATGGCGCTGAAGATGTTGGTGAATTGAGATGAGAAATTCCCTTCACCTAGAGAAAATGGCTGAGGATTTTGTAGATCGAATGTATCGAGACGAAGGAGTTCAGCTTGGATCTTTCTTTGGGTCTCTTTGAGAACTTGGTAGGGAGCTAAGAGCTCGCCAGCTTGGGTCTCCACGAGTAGGAGCCCTTCTTGAGACAAGTTGTGTTTGAGGTGGTCAACATGGGCGTCGAGAGCAGCTCGCATGCCGTTAAGAAGCTCTTGTTGTTTGGACTTTAGATAGGTAAGTTGTTGTGTGACGGTGTAATCGTAGGATCGTTTTAGGTACTGTTGATAATGAAAGATGAGTTGGTTGACGATCTCCGATGCCAAGTGACGATCTCTGTGTATGCAGCTAATGTCGCTGATGGATGGGTTGGCTTTTTGTGGTGATATAATAAGTTGAGAACGAGTAGTTTGTATAGTTAAAAGCCAGGGTTGAATCGTGATGGCAAAGGCACTTTTCGGGTGACAAGGAGGTATATGGGTAATGGTGAGTTGGACAGGGCCGATGTTTAAAGGTACCCCGACGGCTCCTTGCACTGCATCTCCTGTAGCATCAGTGACAGTGAATGAGGACGGTTGATTGACCTGGAGGGTAAGTCCATAGGGGACTTCTCCTTCATACTTTAGATGGCGAATTTGGATTTGCTTGATATCCTGAAGTCGATGGCCCCGAATACATGTCCAGTGTTCCCAGATATTGCGCATAAGGCGGACCAAGAGGTGGGATCCAGCTACGTTCGCTTGGAGGCCGAGTTCTTCAATGAGGGGACGCAAGACTGCAGATGACTTCATCCCTATGATGGCTTCAGATGGGGAGGAGGCACTTCCAACCCCCACAAAAAGCTCTTTAAGAAGGTTGCCTGAAGAGTTGGACTCAATGGCTTCCTTAAAGGTAGCTGATGCTTTGTATTTGGGAGATTTGACAAAGCTGTAGCTGAATAAAAAAAAGGCGCCGAGAAGGGCGGCTATCTTCAGCTTACGTTGGTGACGACGGAAGAGGGCAACCAGATCGGATCGAGTGAACACCCGTTCTTCTAAAAGGTCAAATTTCATGGGATGAGGATCCCTAGAGTCTGTACTTTTTGAGTCACTATATCGAGTCCTGTGAAGCTAGGGAGCAGTTGGGAGATGAAACGATTCCATTCTGTGATGGGTTTTGCAGCTACGTAGACAATATCGCCAGGCATCAAAAGGAGACTCTCATTCGGAAGATGGATGACATGCTCCCAAGACAAAGTATAAATCTTGGGTTGAGCAATGTTGCCACGGATGATTTGGATGTAGGAACGATCCCCTGTATACGGGATCCCCCCCGCTTGGGCAAGAGCTTCTCTCAAAGAGAGAAAGCCGGAAGGAAGGTTGATGACCCTTTCATGGGCTACTTCTCCCATCACCATTAAAGTGGCCGCTGATGGCTCTGCAATATAAATCTTATCGCAGCCTTGCATGACGATATTTTGACTCATATCGCCTTCTTTCAAGAGACGATTTAAATCAAGAGGGAGAAGTTGGCGATCCCGAATGACGTAACTTTTGAACAAGTTGGCCTCGACAGGGACCCTTGCTTTTGACAGCACATCGAAAAGGCGCACCTTACCGTCAACTGGGATGCTGGCAACGGCTACGAGACCGGCCAGTTCTACTTTACGAGTAATGCGGTCGCGATAGGATAGAAACACCTCTGTATCCGAAAGCTCCTCTTCATAGGCCTGTTCGATCTTTAAGCGGGCGTCTTCTAAAGAAAGTCCCTGAATCCAGATGGGCTTTAAATCGGGGAGATAGAGAGAACTTCGTGTGACGCGAAAGCCGATTGTAGAGCTAATTTGATGGATGGCGCTTGCGATATCGGGACGCCTTGGATTGTAGAGGAAGATTTGCAGGATGTCGTCTTCTTGGATCGTATCAGGATATTCTTCAAGGAGAGAAGAGTCGAGGGAGTCTTGAGGCTTGCCTTCGAGTTCCAAAATGGACAGTTTTCCCTCTCGAATTTTATAGGAATCAATGACGAATTCATCAGCTCCGAAAAGATCTTTGCCCATGTAAGAAGAGCCACAGCTTGTGAGAAGGCTTGCTAGGAGGAGCCAACATAGTTGCATCAACGTCGATGTTCCACGGGCCCTCAGTTGGTGAGGCTTGGTTTGAGTCAACATGTCGAACTCCTCCTTGTCAAACTTTCCAACAAAGGAGGAGGTCCTTGTGAAGAAAAGCCGTGAAAAAATGAAGCGATCTTCCTAACATGAAAGGACACTAAAAGAGCTTGGGCACCAGCCC
>JAGVDZ010000019.1 GCA_020058465.1 Parachlamydiales bacterium
CTCATTACAGGCACCCCCAACATCTTTGCCGAAGAATATGGGAGCAAAAACAGCAGGGAGTTACATATCAACTTGAAGGGGCCGAAAGAACTTCGAGAGTTGACTCTTACCTATTTTAAGCACGCGTTTGCATTTGGGATGAATGATGAGGTTCTTCATACAGGCTTTGGCCCTATGTGCCATTACCTTTGGTCCATGGGAGTGGAGAAAAGAGGATCTCCTCTGCGAGCTTAAGCTTGTCTTCTTCTCTCGGGGTGACGTTTGCAAAGAGCCTTCTTTCCTGTCCAATTGGGTCAAAGACATTTAAGACGATACAGCTCCATTTGACCTGGCATAAGGGGAAGTAGGTCTCTACTTCTCGCCGTAGACGGTGAGGCATTGCGACAAGAGAAGAGACCTTCGAGAAAAATGGTTCAAAGTATTGATTGGGGATGGGGATTTTTGGCTGAAGAAAAAAATCGATGATTGTTTTAGCAAGTCCGTCTCGACCTGCATACTCAAAGTCAATGAAGACATATCGACGATCAGAAGTGACGAGCGTGTTGTGGAGCCCTAGATCAGATGGAGTGATGATGGTCTCTTTAGAGAATCCTTCTAGGACTTGTAAAGCAGCTTGGCATTGCGCTCGGCGACGATCCCATTCAGGGACTAAGAGGGCCATCCACTTTTGGATCCTTGGATCTGGATGGGATATGAGGCGATCGATCTTTCGTTGGATTGTCGTGAGGTAATCGGTAGGGGAAGTGCAGCTTTCTGAAGCAAGGGGGAGAGCTTCGTTGGGGACTTCATTGAGATCTAGGAGGAAGTGGGCGGCAGATTCGATGTATGTTTCGGTCGCATCTTGTCTTGTGGCAAGAGTTCCATCGACGAATGTGTAGAGAGCAAACTGCCGATCCCAGTCGACATAGAGGGGGCGAGGGACTACTGCAATCTTCGATTGGAGAATATGTTGAGAAAAGAGAAATTCGGCTTTCAGCCGTTGTCTTGGGTCGAGGGGACTTTGGAAGTAGCGCTTGAGGATGATGGGGTCTTTGTTATTGAATTCGATAGCAAAGACCTGGTTGTTGGCTCCCCCCTTCAAGGATCGAATGGAGGAGGGTTTACTTCGGTATGGCGTTGTGAGGAGAAGTGCTTCGAGGGCAGAGGGAGTTACATCAGACATCATCATCGTGTTGGGTGATGAGGTAGGAGATGTGAGACCAGTGATGAAGAGAGCGCCATGCTCCGTTCGGTGGGTAGAGAGAAAGGGGGTCAAAGAGAAGAGGGCAGACTGTGGTGGGGAATCGTGGGTGGGATAAGACTTCGGGGAGATCGTCGACAAACCAAGTACAGAGCTGATCTTCGATTCTTTGGAGTTTATCTTGGAGTGTCTCTTCAAAATAGTGGGCATCGATATAGGGGAAGAAAGATTGTTTTTTGAGCCATAGGGAGGCTGCTTCGTGGAGATCGTAAGGGGGTCCTTCATAGGGTCTTTTCGTCTTATGGCTGATGACGAAGATGGAAATTTGATGTGTTTTGAGAGTTTGAAAACTCTCTTCAAGATGGGGGAAGGCTTCTGCAAGATCCATCCTCTTGCCGTAGTTGTAGCCCTGCAGCCAAGTCCAGCTCTTTTCTTGACCCTGAACTCTCAAAAAGTCCCGAATGGCTGTCTTATGGGGAGGGAGATCGGGAGGGATGAGATGATATTCGAGCGCAGCTTGATGAAAGGCCCGATCATAACAGACAAGGGTGTTATCAAAGTCGACACCCAAGATCATAGGGTACTCATATCAATCAGAGGGCGGAGGGCCTTGCCCTCTTCTAAGTCAGAAAGAGCTTTATGGATCTCGGATAAGGGGTAAATTTGAGTTGTAAAATGGGTTAAGGGGAGCTTGCCTTCTCTGACAAAAGTGCAATATTTGGGAAAGTGTTGATCGGGTAGATTATCTCCCCCCCAGGTACCTAGAAGACGCTTGCCTTGATTGAGTTCTTTGGGATCTAAACGAAGATGTTGCCCAAAGGGGGCGTTGCCTGCGATGACGGCGATCCCTCCCTGGGAGCGAGCGGCTGACAACGCTTGTTCCATGGCAAGGGCGCTGCCGCTGGCTTCAATGGCAATATCGATAGGGCCAATTTTGTTGAGTTCCGATAGAGGATCCATCGTGGAGGCCAAGATGGTGTGGGTGGCGCCGAGAGCTTTGGCAAGCTCGAGCTTGCTCGGGTTGATGTCGATAGCGACCCTGGTTTTACATCCGACGAGGTGGGTTCCCAAAAGGGCTGACAGGCCAATGCCCCCACAGCCGAAGATGGCAACACGACTCGATGGCGTTGCTTGGACTGTGTTGAAGATGATACCCAGCCCTGTGGGGAGCATACAGCCCAGGAGGGCCGCCTCCTTCAAAGGTATGTTCTTAGGGATGGGGGTGAGCCGATTTTCAGAGATGATAGAGTGACGAGAGAAGGTGGTGATGGCGCCTGCATTGACAGTCCGTCCCTTCCATGCAAATTGGGATCCAGGGACATTATGGCCCGATCCC
>JAGVDZ010000069.1 GCA_020058465.1 Parachlamydiales bacterium
AAGATGAATTCCAAGCTACCTCCTTGTCAAATTCCCAAATTTTGAGTTCATTTGTGTATAACCTAAAACTCAAGGTGATTTAAGTGGAGTGGGAAAGAAATTCGCAGACAAGAGGTATGTTGATCGGTAGGGGTAGAGGAACCTGATCCATTTCTGGGTGGGCAAGGAGCTGTCCAGAACGACTTGCTGCATCGAGAGAGAGGTAGGAAGGGAGTTCTCTCGACATATTCTCTTGGGCACCCAAGATCAATTTCATATTTTTCGATACCGGTTTGACCGAAATTGTCGTCCCAGGGGAAACCTGGAAAGAGCGGCGATCCACCTTTTTCCCGTTGACAAGGATATGCCCGTGAGAGACGAGCTGTTGTGCTGCAAAAATGGTGGGCGCGAGGCGCAATCGATACACAACGTTGTCTAGACGACACTCAAGAGAGCGGAGAAAAATCTGGGCTGTATTCCCTTTTTCGAGAAGGGCTCTCTTGTAGAAGTTGACAAGTTGTTTCTGTGGGAGCATGCCATAGACCGCCTTCAACTTCTGCTGCTCTTCGAGCTGCAAGCCGAAATCGGACTTCTTTTTCTTCTTTGCCCCGTGTACGCCAGGAGGATGCTGCTTGTGCAACATGGGGTTGCGCAGCTTTCCGAAAATATTGACCGAAAACTTCCTAGCGATGCGATTCTTAGGGCCTCTATACCGAGCCATTGTGTCTCCGATTCAAAGTAAACCCCAAAAGAACTTTTTAGCAAGAGCCCTTCGGGGGGCAGGTTATTGAAAATGAGGGCCATTTTAAAAAAAACCCCTTTTTTTTGTAAGGTTTTTTGTGATTTCTTTCGGTAAGTTGTTTCTCCCGTTTGGGATTAAGGCTCTATTTGTATATACTGGCACCTTTTTTGGCTTGTTGAGAAAGAATCATGGCGCCCTACTATCAGATTTTGGCTTACTACGATCTGTCTTCTATTGACGATCCCGATTTTGAGGTCAGACAACAAAAAATTTTTTTTAAAGACTTAGATTTTAAGGGTCGTATCTATATTTCTAAAGATGGAATCAACGGGCAGGCGAGTGCTTCCAAAGAGGCTACCGAGCGCTACATCCAATGGATGCGAGATCGGGGATTTCTGAATACTGTGTTTAAGCTTGAACCTTATCACGAACATGTCTTTCCTAGGATGACGGTGAAGAAGCGAGAGCAGCTCGTCGCTCTAGATCGGAAGGTGGATCTCTCGAAGAGGGGGGTATCAGTCAGCCCAGCTGTTTGGAGGGAGCTCCTCGATACAAGGGATCAATCTACGCTCGTGTTGGATGTGCGCAATGAGTACGAGTCGAAAATTGGACACTTTAGGGGGGCTGAGTGTCCCCTTTTGGGGTCATTTCGAGAGTTTCCAGAGTATGTCAAGTCGCTGAAAGCAACTTGGGATCCTGTCCAAACAAGGGTGATGATGTATTGTACGGGAGGTATTCGTTGCGAGCTTTACTCAGCCCTTTTGAAGGAGGAGGGATTTGAGCTAGTGTATCAACTAGAGGGAGGTGTGATCGGGTATGGAGTGGAGGAGGGGAGTCGTCATTGGACAGGAAAGTTGTTTGTATTTGACGATCGTGTAGTGGTGAATGTCGGTGGTGAAAAAAGTGCTCCTATTGCGAATTGTCACCATTGTGCAAAGCCTTGGGATGTCTATTATAATTGTGCTTATGTGAAATGCAACTGCCTTTTTCTCTGTTGTCCTGACTGCTTGAAGGTCCATCAAGGGTGTTGCTCTTGTCGATGTGCATCGAGTGGTCAAATTCGTCCCTGGTCTTTAGATGCGAAGCCTTTTAAAAGATTGTCTTACAATGACAAACAAGTCCTTCATGAAGATCGGGTCCCGAGCCCCGAGTTATACACCTCTTGATCGGTGAGACCAAATACCAGTTTCATGTATGTCTTTGATTTATAGGTTAGAGTTTTTCCAGGGGGGGCAAGCTCGTCTTCATATTCGAAAAGAACATAGTCCAGTTCGGCAGCTTCATCTCGATCATCTACAGGCTTGGGAGCGTGATCGAAATCTTGTAGAGCGTCTTTTGCAAATCCAGAAAGCTTCCCTGAGTTGTTCGTCTGGCTATCTAGATACACTCACCTTTAGTTCCATTCATCTTCGAGCCGAAGATCTTGTCAGTGTTATTTTCCTTCTAGCTGCTACAGGTCGTTGGATGTGGGAGAACCAATTTGTGACCTATGGTGGTGCAGGTCGGTGGGTTTGGAAGGGCGCACGTTTGGCCGAGCGGGGAGTGCAACTTACAATGGGCTTTACTGGTATTAATGAAGCCTGGATCCCTTCCTCGGAGTTTCAAAAGCTCGAGTGTAGGTGGGCTATGAAGGGGACCAGAGTGTACCAGACGACTCCTTCAATTTCTTGGAAATGGCTTGAAAAATTTCATCTAGGGCCACTTCGTCTAGAAGGTAAGCCTTTAGTTTGGTTTCTTGAAGAAGAGCCCGAAGTTGCATGGACAGATGCTCCTGATCAGAGGGAAACTGTGTGTATTTGTCCTGTCCTTTGTTTAACTTCAGATCAAGGTGCTTTTGCCAACTTACAATTTATCTATGGGGCGCATCATCGAGTGGAGGCAGAAGACTTGGGTCCGGCAGCAGGGCGATACCAGCGTCGTTTTGACGAGGAAAAACAGCTGAGTCAAGATCTAGTCGAGGCGGGTTTTGAGAGAAAAACAGTGGGGATGTCCTCTTATTTTTGTCCACCTCACCAAGTGAGGGGTGTCTTACAGTTTTTACTGGAGCTCGGCTGGCGTATTGAAGATCCATTGGGTCGAGAGTTTGTCTTGCAGACGGCCCTTTCTTGGGATTTAGAGCTCGCATCGAATGGGGTACTTGTGAAGGGTCAGTTGCAGTTCAAAGATGGAAGTGTGTCGTTGGATTTTCGACCAACCAAGTTGGGGCTGGTTCTTTCAGATCGCCGAGTGGGTCTCATTGCACAAAGCACTCTAGATGCAGTAGCCCCACTTTCAGATGATCACATGGTGAGCCATCACA
>JAGVDZ010000086.1 GCA_020058465.1 Parachlamydiales bacterium
ATCAAAACATTGAACGATTCAGGCGTTCCTGCCTCCAAGGTATTTTCCCCCTTGACAATCGACTCGTAAATCCGGGTACGCCCTGCGACATCGTCCGACTTCACAGTCAACATCTCCTGAAGTAGATGAGCTGCCCCATAAGCTTCAAGGGCCCACACCTCCATCTCCCCAAACCGCTGTCCCCCCATTTGCGCCTTGCCTCCAAGGGGCTGCTGCGTGACGAGAGAATAGGGGCCAATCGAGCGAGCATGGATCTTATCGGCGACCAAGTGACCGAGCTTCAACATGTAAATGTAGCCCACAACAGTCCTTTGATCAAACCGCTCTCCTGTACGCCCATCGTAGAGATACGTCTTGCCATCTTTGAATAGATGTTGGTCCTTCATCATTTTCCAGATCTCCGCCTCAGGGAACCCTTCGAACACAGGACTCTTTACATAGATCCCGGCTCGCTTAGCTGCATACCCTAAGTGGGTTTCCAAAAGCTGACCCATATTCATACGAGAAGGCACACCGAGAGGATTTAAAACCATCTCGATGGTGTCACCGTTGGCCATATAAGGCATATCAGCTTCAGGCACGATCTTAGAAACGACCCCTTTATTGCCGTGGCGACCTGCCATCTTATCCCCTACTTGGAGCTTTCTTTTTGTCGCGACATACACCTTCACTTGGCGAATGACCCCAGGATCCAGCTCAGTGTCCCCTTTCTTTGTATATTCCACTTCAGATTTGTGCTTTAAATGAAGCGCCTCCAGCGATAGCTCAAAGTCTCTTAAAATCTTTTTCAATTCTACATAGAGAGGTTTTTCAACGGTCAACAGATCTTCCGCCCTTTCAGCCTCCAACACCTCGATCATCTCCTGAGTAATCACATCCCCTTCTTCGATCAAAACATCTGCCGTCTTCCTGTGCATGACGGAAGCGGGCGCCTTTTCTCCCAAGAGGAGAGCTCCCAACTTCTCATGAAGCTCCATGTGAAGCTCATTTTCTTTGATTTTGAATTCAGAGTAGATGTCCTTGAGCCGGCCCGCCTCCTCAACTAGTTCGTCATCTGTCTTAGAAAGACGATCACGTCGTGAGAATACCTTCACATCCATGACCACACCTTCCGTACCTGGAGGAGCTACAAGAGATGCATCTTTGACATCAGCCGCCTTCTCCCCAAAAATAGCACGCAAGAGCCTTTCTTCCGGAGACAGTTCTGTCTCCGATTTAGGCGTAATCTTACCCACAAGAATCGTTCCAGGCTCGACCAAAGCACCCACACGGATAATCCCATCCTCACCGAGGTCTTTCAACATCTCTTCGGAGACATTGGGGATATCCTTTGTGATTTCTTCTTTACCAAGCTTGGTATCACGAGCACTCAACTCAAACTCATCTAAATGAATAGAATCGTAGTAATCTTCTCGGATGAGCTTTTCTGAGATAATAATCGCGTCTTCGTAGTTGTATCCACACCACGGCATGAAGGCAACAAGGACGTTCTTGCCAATGGCAATTTCCCCCCGATCTGTAGCCGGGCCGTCAGCTAAAACATCTCCCGCGAGAATGGGATCTCCGACACAACACAGAGGGGTTTGATTGATGCATGTACCACTATTTGACCTCATGAACTTCTTCAAGAAATAGGTCCGCTTATTCAGTGGGTTGTTTTTAGGAGCCACGACAATTCGATAGCCATCTACATATTCCACTACGCCATCTTCTAGAGAGATGACGACAGCTCCCGAATCTCTAGCAGCTCGCCCTTCAAGCCCAGTGCCCACAATAGGCGCTTCGGGTTTCAAAAGAGGAACTGCTTGCCTTTGCATATTCGAGCCCATCAAAGCACGGTTCGCGTCGTCGTGTTCGAGAAAGGGAATGAGCCCCGCTACGATCGAGACCAACTGCTTAGAAGAGACATCCATGTAGCCCACCTCCTGAGTCCCCACCTCCATGGGTTCTCCTTTCCGATGTGCCCAGCATAAATCTCCTGTAAAGACACCAAATTCATCTAACGGAGTTGAGGCCTGCGTAATCGTATGGGCCGCTTCCTGATCTGCGGTCATGTATTCGATTTCATCTGTCACAACACCGTCTCGAACCTTGCGGTATGGAGTCTCGATAAATCCAAACTCATTAATCTTAGCAAAAGAAGAAAGAGATGTGATCAAACCAATGTTGGGTCCTTCAGGGGTCTCGATCGGACAAATACGCCCATAATGGGAAGGATGGACGTCCCGAACTTCGTAACCAGCCCTTTCCCGGTTGAGTCCCCCTGGACCTAAGCAAGAAAGACGCCTCTTATGAGTCAGTTCAGAGATAGGATTTGTTTGATCCATAAACTGAGAAAGTTGAGATCTGCCAAAAAAGTCTTTCAAAACTCCGGCAAGTCCTTTAGCCGACACAATCTTCCCCGGTGTCATCGTATCTGCTGAGAAATCAAAAAGATTCATCCTCTCTTTGACGATTTTTTCCATCCTAGCAAGACCAATCCGACACTGATTTTGAATCAACTCCCCAACAGAACGGACGCGTCGATTTCCCAAATGGTCAATATCATCGACATGGGCATGTTCATCGCCAAGCTTCAAGCGAATAAGATATTTCAATGCCTCGATGACATCTTCTTTTCGCAATGTCAAAACAGCAAGATCTCCTTCCTCAACGTCAATTCCCAACTTACGATTCAGCTTATAGCGGCCGACACGTCCTAAGTTATAGCGCTTAGGATCAAAGAAAAGTCGCATGATCGCCGAACGAGCATTGGAAAGAGTCGGAGGCTCTCCTGGGCGCACCTTACGATAAAAGTCCTTCAACGCCGATTCGTACGAGTCAGTTGGATCCTTTGCCAGCATCTTCATGACCGGATGTGTCTCGTCGACATCTTCGGCCACTCTGACAACCTGAATCGCCTCATCCAGCATTCTTTTTAACATAGCCGTTGTCAGCTTCTCACCAGCCTTACCAAAAAGAAGACCCGTTTTTTCATCAAGCACATCTTCTGCCAGGATTTTCCCGACCAACCTTACGAAATCTTTCTCAGATTTGATCTTGATCCGTACCGTTTCAAAAAATTCTTCAATAATATCGGCGTCGGAGGAGTAGCCCAAGGTTCGGATAAAAGTAGATGCCAGCACTTTGCGACGTCTTTTTTTCCGGTCAATGTAAACGTAGACCAGGTCATTCGTATCAAAAGCCGCCTCTAGCCAGCTGCCTCGATAAGGGATAATTCTAAACGAATACAGAGTGAGACCCCTGGGATGACGCTCTTGCTCGAAGGCGATGCCAGGAGAACGGTGCAACTGAGACACAATCACCCTTTCCGCTCCATTGATAATAAATGTCCCTTTTTCAGTCATAACGGGGATGGTCCCCATATAGACCTCTTCCTCCTTGATCCCCGTTTCGTCAGTCAAGCGAAATTTGACCTTCATCGTAACGTTGTAGGAAATGCCTCTGCGTATGCATTCGTCGGGGGTGTACTTAGGGACACCGAGGTGGTAAGACAAAAACTCCAAAACAGTCTTTTCGTCATAAGACTTGATAGGGAAAATTTCTGAAAAGACCTCCTGGAGGCCCACATTCTCCCTTTCATGTGGCAACAAATGGGCTTGTAAAAACTGCTCATAAGACTTGATCTGAATCTCAATAAGATTAGGCAGATCAATGATCTCCTCTTTCTCTCGAAAACTCACCCTAGGAGGGGACTTCTGCAACATGAAATGCAACTCCTCACTTTATTAAACCTCAAAGGCATCCAAGGCCTAAAGATATCCTCTATCTCGTAAAGAAAAACCTCTTCTCCTCACAAGAAACCTAAAGAGTCACAACCTGCGACCCCCGTTATCTCAAACTTATATCGATGACTGGAAAGTCCTCTCTTCTTCAAAACAACAAAAGGCCAAGGGGACCCCCACGACAAGAGTACCCCTTTCAACAAAAAAAACTCCAGAAAGAACTCTAAAGTCCCTTCAATTTGACTGACGCCCCCGCTGTTTGAAGCTTGCTTTGAATCGATTTCGCCTCAACTTTAGGGACCGATGCCTTCAAAGTCTTAGGCACACCTTCAACAGCCTCTTTAGCCTCTTTCAAACCAAGACCTGTAACTTCCCTCACAGCTTTGATGACTGCAATCTTTTTATCATCAGGTATTGGTCCCTCGAGGATAACTTCAAAGTCCGTTGACTCAGCTACTTGAGCTGCTTCAGAAGAAGCTGTCTGAGCTGGTAGCGCAGCCATCGCCACGGCCGCCCGAACGCCCCATTTCTCTTCCAAAATTACTTTCAACTTCGACATGTCGAGCACCGAAAGAGCACTTAGCGCCTCGACAAGTTTTTCCAATTGCTGTTGCTGACTCATGAAATGTTATCTCCTCGCATACATTTTAACTTTGTTCTGTTCTTTAGATCCTGTAGTCTCCGACTCCCCTCGAGTCTTTGCCTCCAATAAGGAAAGGATCTGGGACATAGGCGCCGTGAAGATAGATAAGAGCATCGCTCTCATCTCGTCCATACTTGGAAGAGCTGAAAGCTCTAAAATATGGGCCCCACTGACCATTTCCCCTTCCACTTTTCCAGACACAACCTCTAATAAGTTTCCAGCTTCTTTTGAAAACTGAATCATAGCCTTAGCAGCAGGCATAGGATTTTTTTGTTCTACAAACAACACACCTATATGCCCAGCCAAAGCTGTAAGATCCAAAACGACCCCCTCTTGCTCCAAGGCTTTCAAAAAAACCCTTTTTCGAACGACCTCAAAACTGCTCTTCTGTCGACTTAAGAGAGACCGAAATACCCAAGATTGGTTCGGCTCCAACTTACTATAACTTGTAACCACAAACGATCCAGAAGTTGCGATTTTTTGCCGAATTTCATCGAGAAAAAGCTGTTTATCTGCTCTCATAACCAAAAATTCTCCTTACACACTACCCACAAGATTGCAAATCAACACGTAAACCCGGACCCATCGTCAATCCCAAATGCAGAGCTCTTAAAAAGACACCCTTGGCTGTAGCTGGTTTCCAGCGAGATACCGCTTGCACTAGCACTTTGACATTTTCTTCTAGAGAGTTCATATCAAACGAAATTTTACCAACAGGGACATTGACGTTTGCAGCCTTATCAGCCTTAAATTCTACCTTCCCTTTTTTGCTCTCCAATACAGCTCGACCCACATCTTGAGTCACAGTGCCTGCCTTAGGAGTTGGCATTAAACCCCTAGGACCTAAAATCTTAGCAAGCTTTCCCAAGTCTCTCATCATCTCAGGCACGGCGATTAACACATCAAACGCAGTCCACCCTTCTTGGATTTTAGCCATGATATCGTCAGACCCCACAAAGTCAGCTCCAGCAGCAAGAGCCTCCTTCACCTTGTCTCCTTTAGCAATGACAACAACCTTGACGGAACGACCGGTACCATGAGGCAATAAAACAGTCCCTCTCACTTGCTGATCCGACTTCTTAGGATCAATTCCCAATCGCAAAGAGACTGTCACTGACTGATCGAACCGGGTGGGAGGACACCTCTTTAAAAGATCAATTGCCTCGACAAGGCGATAGACACGGGGAGCCCCTACGAGCTCTTCAATTTTCCTCATTCTTTTAGAACGTTTTGCCATACTCTACCCCACAACTCCTACTACGCCCGATTCACTCACTATATCGATTCCCATGGAACGAGCCGTTCCCATCACAACAGCTTCCGCAGCCTCCAAGGAAGCAACTCTCATATCCACCATTTTCTCTTGAGCTATCAAACGAACCTGAGCGCGCGTGAGTTTAGCTACTTTATCACGATTAGGAACCTTAGAGCCAGACTCAATCCCCGCCGCTTTGAGTAAAAGGCGAGAAACAGGTGGCTGCTTTGTAATAAACGTAAAAGTTTTG
>JAGVDZ010000115.1 GCA_020058465.1 Parachlamydiales bacterium
CAGCTAAACTTAAAAAGTTTAGCGATGCAAAAAAGGTGAACTCCAAGCGTCGCCGACACTGTCAAAAACCAACTTTTGAGTTCATTTGTGTATAAGTGTGTCAAAACTGAAGGTTCGGTATGGAAGGGTCGTTCTCGTCGTCGAAAGAGCCTCTGATCGGAGCTCATACTTCAACTGCGGGTGGTCTCCATTGTGCCCTCCTAGCTGGCCAAGAGATTGGAGCTACCACAGTTCAAATCTTCACAAGCAACCAAAAACAGTGGCAGGGTAGGCAGCTTTCTAGCGAGGACTTACGTCTTTGGGAAAGGACTTTAGAAGAGACCCATATTCGAAATGTGATGAGTCATGACAGCTACCTAATCAATCTGGGGTCGTGCCGTCAAGATCTCCTTGAGAAAAGTCGAGCGGCTTTTGCTGAAGAGCTTCAGCGATGTCACAGCCTCAACCTTACCTACCTCAACTTTCACCCAGGTGCCGCAACTCAAGGGACGAAAGAAGACTGCCTCACGACCATTGTCGAAAGTCTTCTTTCTTTGGAGCCGTTGATTCTACAAGGCAACACCCTCCTTTTGCTCGAAACAACAGCAGGTCAAGGCACCTCCATTGGATCCCGGTTTGAAGAAATCGGCTACATCCTGCAACAATGTCTTTCTCGTATCCCTCTGGGCGTCTGTCTAGATACTTGTCATGTGTTTGCAGCGGGCTATGATCTTCGTACACCTAAAGCATTCGACCATACCTTGAAGCTCTTTGACCAAGCAATCGGGCTTCCACATCTCAAAGCATTCCACTGTAACGACTCTCAAAAAGGGCTTGGCTCTCATGTCGATCGTCATGCCAATTTAGGTGAAGGCCTTCTTGGATTCGATACATTTCATATTTTATCCCAACACAAAGTGACAGCACCTCTACCCAAATACTTAGAGACACCCGACGGCCCTGCGAGATGGAAAGAAGAGATCCGTTGGCTTAAACAAGCACATCTTACCCCCCTATAAACTCTATATGCAACGAACACGTATACAAGCCATTCTTATCGATCAAGGCCACCAACTAGGGCCCAGTGCATCCCTACAGGTTGCCGGCTGGGTCAAAACAATTCGATCTCAAAAGCAGATCACCTTTTTCGAGATCAATGACGGATCTTGCCTGGGCAACCTCCAAATCATCACTGAAAAACCCCCTTCTAACCTCTCCACTGGAGCTTCTGTTTGTGTCCAAGGGTATCTCGTTCCATCCTTGGGAAAGAATCAATCTATAGATCTTCAAGCAACTAAAATACAAGTACTTGGAGAATCAGACCCAGCTACATACCCTCTCCAGAAAAAACGACACTCCTTTGAGTTTTTGCGAACGATCGCCCATTTGCGGCCCAGAACGAATACGCAAGGGGCGGTCCTACGTTTGCGCAGTCAAATGGCGTGGGCTACCCATCTTTTCTTTCAACAAAGAGGTTTTCTCTATATCCAAACTCCTATTCTCACTGCCTCTGACTGCGAAGGGGGGGGGGATCTCTTTCATGTCACGACCCTCGCCGCTGGGCGTCTCTCGGGAGAAGTGTTCTTCCAAAGGCAAGCTTTTTTGACCGTATCGGGGCAACTGGAAGCAGAAACAATCGCTTCAGCTCTCTCTGACGTCTATACGTTTGGCCCCACGTTCCGTGCTGAAAACTCCAACACTTCGAGACATCTAGCTGAGTTTTGGATGATCGAACCTGAGATGGCATTCCAAGACCTCCACGGGATGATCGACGTTGCAGAAAGCTACGTCAAAGCTTGTATTCACCACGCCTTTACACATTGTGAAGAGGACTTGGCCTTCTTTGATCAGCTTATCGAACCTGGCCTCATTCGACGGCTCCGCCTCGTCCTTGAGACACCTTGCGCCAAGGTGACCTATACGGAAGCCATTGAAATCCTTCTTTCGTCCAAGCAAGCCTTCACATTCCCGATCTCTTGGGGCATAGATCTCCAATCTGAACACGAGCGCTTCCTTGCCGAAAGCTACTTTCAAAAACCTGTCGTCATTACCGATTACCCGGCTCCCATCAAAGCTTTTTACATGCGAGCCAATGATGATGATAAGACAGTAGCGGCTATGGATTTTCTCGTTCCCAAAGTGGGGGAACTCATTGGGGGATCTCAAAGAGAAGAGCGTCTTTTTTTTCTAGAGCAGAAGATGAAAGCTCTTCACCTTCCTCTTGAAACCTATGATTGGTATCTTGATCTACGTAGATTTGGCACTGTGCCTCATGCAGGATTTGGAGTTGGATTTGAGCGCCTTTTGCTGTTTATCACAGGTCTCGATAACATCCGAGACGTGATCCCCTACCCTCGGTATCCTGGCCACATCGCCCCCTAATACCGGTGTCACCGATCGACTCAATCCTCACCACGACTCCGCCGTCCATCTTCCTTTAGAGCTTGGATAGCCTTGTCTTTGTCCTTTTGAATTTGACGAGCAATGCTTTGCTCTAAAATTGTCCAAAGTTTCTTCGATTCTTGAGAATCAAAGTGCATCCCCAAAAACGTTAAAGGCTTTGCATCCCATGTCGACTTATCATCAGGCAAAGGGCCCACATTCACATCTCCATGTGGATTCACAGATCCCGAGCGAGTGGGATCGACAGACGAGTCTGACATAGGCAGCTACCTCCTTGCTTCAGTGTAACGAAAGGTCTATTTCCCCACAAATTCAGACTCAAACCCACGGAGTGGTTCGCTGATTTTCTGGGATTTCTCGATGTCATGCCAAGGCATGATAAAAGGGGGGGGGTAGAAAAACTTTATTTGTCACGATTTTTTGAGTGCGTACCTAAAAAGTCTTAGCAAACCAAGGTCGATATACGATACAATCGCCACATGTCATTTGTATTTCCAGCAGCACAACTGACCCCCTCTCAAGAAAGGGCCCTTTGGTGCTATCAAACTTGTGAAAAAATTCCAGTCTTATCGGCACTTGTCTCTGTCATTTCTTGTTATGTTCATTCTTTACTCCGGACGTTTTCTTGTTCTCAGTCGGCACAGCGCCATTCTCATTTATGGACCTATCTCTCCCTCGATGTGAACTATGCGCGATTGTTGTCTCTTCCATGGCTCCTTATCTTGGTCAATATTCACTGCATGTGGATCGCTTCTGTAGTTGTAACCGTGTCGTGTATTGTTTTGAGGCGTCGATCCTTTGACTCGAATGTATCTGCTGCAGTGCAACAAAGGGACTGTTCAAAAATAGGCAAAGATCTCTATGACCTTGCAAAAATGAGACCAGCTGTAGCCCAGATCCTTCAAGGGGATAACAACGACCTCTGCTATTTTCAAGTTCTTCCTCGATTCTTAAGAAACTCCAGACAGATTGTGGAGACAGCAGCTCAAGCTCTTCGGCAAGATCAAGTAGATCCCTTCTTTGCCCTCCTTGACTCCTCTTTTCAAACCGATGTCGAGATTTTGAAACTCCTTCTAGCCAAGGAGGGACATCTCTTGCAAAAACTTCCTGATAACTTAAAGCTAAATCATGAGCTGATTGAGGCGGCGATCCAATCCACCACCCCATTGGTTGAAGGACTGGCCCAGTCGATCAGAAGGAACGATAAGCAGTACGTGTTGTCTCTTTTACAGCGGAATGGGCGGTTTTTCGATTTTATCGACGAAGAATTAAAGAAGGACGGGGAGGTCGTGCAAGCTGCTTTAAGCGCGCCTCACAATCCCTGTGGGGAGGCTTTGCGATATCATGAGCAAAAATGCGATAAACAGTTTGTCCTTTCCCTTCTAACACAGCCGTATTTATTGTTTCTAGATCATATTGACCCGTCAGCAGCTCCCGTGAAAAGGGGGATTGCTGAAACTGTAGAGACTTTTTAAATCCAAAAAATTTTTGAACATCGCTCCACGACAGACCACCGTCCCGA
>JAGVDZ010000141.1 GCA_020058465.1 Parachlamydiales bacterium
GGATCCAAAACCTTTGTTCCTCTATCTCCCTCCCCACACGAAGGCGACCTTGTCAATTGGACCTTCGTCCCCATCGTCTGAGCTCGATCACTTGGACATCAGTAGCTTCTACATCCATCTAGGGCCCCATGCAGAACTCACCTGCCATCGCACCTTAGATGGAAGCTTGACCCCTGCAAGCCTCCAAAGTTCCTGGATGTATATCACTCTTGAAGAAAAGGCTCTATGCCACCTTCAAGATCACGTCAAGAACTCTCTCTCAATTCCCTCTTTTCACCACGTTCACATCGATGTGAAACAAGACGCCAAAGCCACCTATTTCCAGCTACAAGAAAGCTCTTATCTCACTTACACAGATCTCGAAATTCATCTTTTAGAAGAGGGGGCCGATATCAAGCTGAAAGGGCTCGATTGGACTCGATCCAAAGGACGTCATCATATCCATACCAAGATCTCCCACCTGAGTCCCTCTGCAATCTCTCATCAGCACTTCAAAAGTATCGTAGGAGCCTCTGGCCTTTACGACTTTGCAGGTAAAATTTACGTCGCCCCACGGGCCAACAAGACAGAAAGTTACCAACTTAACCAAAATCTTCTTTTAGATGAAAGGGGGCGCGTACTATCGAGACCGAACCTTGAAATTTTTGCCGACGATGTCAAAGCCTCTCACGGTTCAACAACAGGGAAACTCGATGAGGAGGAGCTTTTCTACCTGCGCTCAAGAGGGCTCTCAATATCCCAAGCAAGAGCCCTTCAAATCCGGGGCTTCATTGAAGAATTTGCAAGGTGGCTTCCCCCCCACTTTCAGCTGTAGTCTTATGTGGAAACACCATTTTCCGATCTTTCAACACCGTCCCTCTTGGGTCTACCTCGATAACGCGGCAACCACCCATAAACCCAAAGAGGTCATCGACGCTCTTGTTCGTTTCTACGCCGAAGATTATGCTACGATCCATCGAGCGGTCTATCCCGAGTCGCTGGCGGCCAGTGACGCCTACTTCGTAGCCAGGCAAAAGGTCCAACATTTCATCAAAGCCAAGTCTGTCGAAGAAATTGTCTTTACAAGGGGGACCACAAGTGCAATCAACCTCCTCGCCCGAAGCCTTGCTTTCACCCTCTCTTCAGGCGACGAAGTAGCCGTGTCTCGTCTCGAACATCACTCCAACCTTGTCCCTTGGCAGATGGCTTGCCAACACAGTGGAGCTCATCTCAAAGTCATCGAACCTGACACCGATGGGACTCTCCGCTGGAAGGAGGCGATCGGACCCAAAACAAAGATCGTCGCCGTAGCTCATATGTCGAATGTAACGGGACAAATCAACCCTATCCGAGAGATTGCCGAGTGGGCTCATCAACACCATGCACTTTGTGTCGTCGATGGAGCCCAAGCAGCGCCCCATATTCCCATCGATGTCCAACAACTTGGATGTGACTTTTATGCATTTTCAGGGCACAAATGTTATGGGCCAACAGGAGTCGGTGTTCTCTACGGACGGCATCATCTTCTCGATCGTCTTGAACCTATTGAAGGGGGGGGAGATATGATCGAACAGGTCTTTTTTGACACAACAACCTACCAAAAAGCCCCTGCCCGTTTTGAAGCAGGAACACCCCCGATCGCCTCCATCATTGCCTTCGGACATGCCATTGATTTTATGGAGTCCATCGGCATGTCTAAGATCCAACAGTGGGGCCATATGTTGGCAGAAAGGGCCTACCAAGTACTCAACAACATTCCCTTTTGCCGTATTCTAAGCCCATTTCCAATTACATCGGGGCCCCTTTTATCGTTTGTGATCGAAGGGGTCCACCCCTTCGATCTTGGCACCCTGCTCGGGGCTGAGCAAGTAGCCATCCGAACAGGCCATCTTTGTGCTCAGCCGGCTCTTCGTTGGTTTAGCCTCAAAGAGGTTTGCCGCCTATCCATAGCCATTTATAACACACTCGAAGATATCGAAATGTTTGAAAAAAAACTGTCAAAAGCTCTTGTTCTACTCAAGCGTGGCGTCGCCTGTTACAGGGAAGGTGTAGGTGACAGTCAAAATTCCTGAAATGAAATTCGAGCTATTTCTCCCTGTCACGGGGAACCATACCCCCCCTAAAATGCCCAGCAAAGAAGTGAAGTTATACTCGAGGGCCGGCGCAATACTAAACTGGTCTTGAGAAGGAGCGTCCAACACCGCGACACTGCCATCATCGGCAACACCAGGGCTCCCTCGGAATCGAAGACGATCTGTGTGGGTGAAGACAAAATCGGTGGCCCAGACCCATTTTTGGGTCAAGCTCAGCTCCGTCCCCAAATTCACTCCAATAGAATGGCCCAGAGCCATAGTCCCCCGAGTCCCAACACCCCCTCCATACACACTTCGATTTTTCACATTCACGGAAGAAGGAATCCCGTACGAAAAAACTAACCTCGTATTCATGGGATGCTTGGTGGTCCAAAATAAGATCTTCGCCATCCGCAAGCTTAAAAAAGTCTCAAAGCTCCCCGATCCTGTCCCATTGAGCCCTCCATGACTCGAACTTAAGTTGTTGTATCGCCCCGTCGGAAACGATTCTCCCACCGCCAGCTTGATCGCCGGCCAGCTAGAGGTCTCCTTACAAACCCGTATCCCTAAAAAAAACTGTGTATCAGCAAAGCCATAGCCAAACTTGTGTTGTCTCCAGTTGAAAAGAGCCTGCATCACAAGGATTGCGTCAAGCCAATCGAAAATACCTGCCTGTAAAGAGCCGATCTGCGGGTTCAAGGTGATCAAATCGGGCCGCTTGCGTCGATGACGTGAGCCGTCGAAAACTCCATACGTATCCGTAACAAAGATGTACGGCTGAATGTTGATATAACCAGGAGGCATCATACTGGCACTGCCTGTCAACAAGGGACCCGCATACCAGGGTTGAAAAATCTTTTGCGCCGCTTGGAATTGGAGCTCAGCATCGTTGAGCTTTTGATCGAGCTCTTCCGGCGCATCCCCCCAAAGAAAGGCTGAAAAGCAACCCAAAAGTCCGAACCACAACCACTTCATGAAATTCCCATCAACAACACCTTTTCAAGTCTCTTTATCTAGGAAAATACTTTTCAGTTAAAGAAATTTATTATAGATGGAGGAGAAACAGAGGTACCATGACGGACCCGATCAACCCATCCAACACAACACCACCCAGCAACGATCGAGTGCATCTACAAGAAGAGTACAGACACGGTGCCGATCTATTTCAAAGGGCCCTAGACGAACATGCTGAATCACAAGATCCCAAGCAGAAAAAAGCATTCCAAGAGGTCATGGATCAAGCACTCAGCATTCTGAACGGAGCTGCCAAAAGTCTAAAAGCACAAAAGCTCTTACAACAAAACCAGACGATCAGCCAAGACTACACAGCCTACCAAAAAAATCCGACAGAAGAAACTAAAAGCAAACTCTCGTTTGATTTGGACCAGGCCAAGAACTTATACCAAAAATAATATTATACACAAATGAACTCAAAAGCTGGTTTTTGAGTTCATTTGTGTATAGCCCCTAAGAAAAAAAGACCTTCAGCCTTTCGAAGAACCCTTTTCTCTTCGGATGGTTTTGAGCCGTCTCCAATTCTGCAAACGACTCGAGCAGTTTTTTCTGTTCTTCCGACAGCTTAATCGGTGTCTCGACGTGGACCTTGACCAAAAGGTCACCTGAACCATGCCCATGGACATTTGGAACGCCTTTTCCGCTGACCTTCAATACTTTACCAGACTGTGTCCCCTCCGGAATATGAATCTTGCAAGCCTCTCCAAGAGGGGTTGGAATTTCTTTCTTGGACCCTAAAGCTGCTTCAACAAAGGTCAAAGGAAGATGGATATAGACATCGTCCCCGTCTCGTTCAAATGCCTCATGAGGGGTGACTTCGATGTAGACAAAAAGATCCCCCGGCTCACCTCCTCCTTCTCCGGCATCCCCGTATCCCCCCATCTTCAGTCGCATTCCCGTGTCTACACCGGCCGGAATCTTGATTTGGATCTTTTGTTTTTCTTTCATACGTCCGGCACCCCGACATGAAGTACAAGGGGTACGAATCACTCTGCCGGCACCGCGACACTGATGGCAAGGGGCCGACATACTGAAAAAACCCCTGGATTGGTGGATTTGCCCTCTCCCTTGACATACAGTGCAAGTTTGGATCGCATCTCGGCTCGCAGCTCCAGAGCCGTGGCAAGCCCCACAAGTCTTGTAATTTGTGATCGCAACTTCTTTCTCAGTCCCTCGAACCGCCTCTTCAAATGAGACCTTCAATGAAATTTTCTTACTCGTCCCTCTTTGTACACCTGCCTCTCCCTCAACACCACCCCCGCCAAACAGAGAATCGAAGATGGAACCGCCAGGCCCGCCACCCTGGCCAAAAGCTCCCATGAAGGTCCGAAGCGCCTCTTCCATCGAAGAAAACCCTCCTGCACCCCCCATGCCTGCAGCCCCTTTTAGACCCTCTTCCCCATATTGGTCGTAGATCTTCCTTTTATTCTCGTCACTCAGCACTTCATAAGCTTCAGACACTTTTTTAAATGCTTCCGCAGCTTGTGGATTCTCAGGATTGCGATCAGGGTGATTTTGGAGGGCCTGCTTTCGATAAGCTTTCTTGATTTCTTCTTGAGAAGCCCCCTTAGATATGCCGAGTGTAGAATAGTAGTCTTGCATAATGTTTGAAATACCAGGATAACTCGACCAGAATCGTACCACAAAAGGATAGATCTTAGCAATTCAGCAATTTGTTTGCTAAAATTTCAAACAAAAAAGAACC
>JAGVDZ010000109.1 GCA_020058465.1 Parachlamydiales bacterium
ATTCATCGGTTGCATAGCATAGTGCAGCAACTTTCTTTAGTTTCATGGAAAGCTGTCTGAATTTTGGCTAGATTATTAAATCCATCTGTTTGAACCGCAAGAGGCTTCAACGCAGCAAGCGTGGCTTGGTCTTTCGTTTGGATGGCTGGGAGAAGAGATTTGCCAAATCTTGTACCGAGTGGCTTTGTTTCGATCACTTGAAGTAAATCTGCAAATGGCGATTCGATAACGAAGTTCGTTTTAGGGTGCGTTGCAAGCAGAGATAAGCTAGGAGCGGCCCCCTCACAATACCCATTGATCCAGATATCCTTTTCTTCATAGCCCTTGGTAAGGGCAGACTTCATGACAGCATGGATATCGCAGTAAAACCCTTCTTCTGAGGGCTTGCCTGTACTATGAAGAGTGCCCCTTGGATCAAAGGTTAAGATGTCGTGATGGGTCAGTAGGTAGCGAAACAAGGCTCGAATATCCATGACCATGCTGCGCCCAGGGGAGTGATTCCGTATGACCAAAGGAACGCAATTGGAGTCACGCTCGTCATCTTTATCTGGAAGAAGAATATAGGATTTGCCATTTTGCCCTTCGACTGTGCCAAGACGAAGCTTGGCTGTCAACATATTGTGGATGATTGTAACATCTGAGGAAGAGGCCTCCTTGGATAGAGAAAACCCCAGGCATTCTTCAAGTCGAGAGCGAATAAGGGCGAAGTCTAGATCAGGGCATGGTGCCAGGACCTCTGTGTTAGTCCCATCTTTTGACATAACGGAAGTTCGTTCGAACCCAAATTGAGTTTTTAGGCTTTCGTAGAATGAGCTCGATTGCATGTAGAGGGTTTCGAGACGAGCTCGATTGTCGATGGAGTCGATCGTGCTAAACTTCCCTCCCAACAACTCCAAAAGTTTGCGGGTGCGCTGGAGTCTTTTTGGATTAAAGGGATCTTTTTCTTTGGGGTCAGAGAGGATCAGCTGGTAACAGCGCATGATCATACGTGAGCAGAGGTTTGAGTATTCTCCAAGTTGGAATACGGCAATGCGAAGAATTTTACCCAATGTTTGGAGGGCAATCCAATGGACAAGATCAGATACTTTTCGAAAAGGAAGCGCGGCGTAAATATAAACTGTACTGCAATAAGAACTTGAGAGTCGTGGCTGGACAAGCAAAGTAATCTCCGCAGATGGATTGTGGCCTCCAAATTGTAAGAGAACCGCTTGTTTTTGTAAGCAAACAAAAAAATTCTTACGATTTCTTGCGATGATTATGAATGCCTGTAAGAGCTTGGAAGGCTTGGTTGATGGGGAAGTTTGGGAGAGAGGGGGAGAGAAGTTCAAATTCTGTTTGCATATACAGGGGCTGTTCTTTGAATGTGCGGACATGGAGTTCCTCGGCATCGAGACGAAGGAGAAATTCGTATGGAGCGAGAGGTCCATTTTGACTGACAGAGAGGATGTAGGGCCAGGGGTTGTGTGAAAAAAGAGAATGGCCGTCAAATCCTTGCCATTCTTGGCGTGTGATGAAATGGAGAATGGTTGGAAAGATATCGAGGTGACAGGCTCTTTCTGGGTGTAGTCGCCAAGAGTCTCTTGGTGGCAGCTTGAGTAAAATGGGGACAGCTGTCTGGTACACGTTGAGATGTGTCCCATGAAATAAGGCTCCCTCTTCAAAAAATTCTTCTCCATGATCACCCGTGGCGACGATGCAAGCATCGTCGTAGGCGTTACGTTTCTTTAAAATTGAGAGGAACTGTTGAAAAAGCAAGTCAACATGAAATAGAGCGTTTTTATATCGATTTTGAATCAAGGTTGTTTCTTTTGGATTTAAAGTAAGATAGTCGATTCTAGGGGCAAAGGGTTGGAAAGGGGGCGAAGGAGAGAGGGGGAAGCTATATTCTGAATGGGGGCCATCTAGAAAGAAGAGGAAGAGTTTTCCCTGCGTGGGGGTATGTGTAAATCGCTTTTCAAATAGGTCCATGAGAGCTTGGTCTTTTTCCCACGGCTCTATGGGGAGAGCTGATACATCGGCGCAAAAATGGATACATCGTTGCTGATCCCCAAAAAGGAGAGGCGATATGTCGAAGTATTGGAAGCTCGAGGAGGAAAAAACTTCGATTTCATAGCCTAAATCTTGAAGGAGTTGTAGAGGTAGAGCTCCTTTTTGCAAGGGTTGGCGATGGGCTTCGGCAAAGTGGTAGGGGAACCGACTGTGGAATAAGGAAAACCAAGATAGGTGAGTTGCATTGGAGTTGGCAAAGGAGTGAGAAAAACCTTGATGTTCTTTTTGAAACTGATCAAAGGTGGGTGTAATGTGAGGACTGACATGATCTTTTCGGAAAGTTTCGATGATCCAGATGTAGATATTGGGCTTTTCTTGGATTGTGTGACGGACTTGACTCCAAGCCTCTTCAGGGATGCTGGTGGCCAGATAGGATTCGATAGGGGAAGAAATCTTTAAAGAGGGGAGCTCAGCTGTGAGAAGAGTCGTCATGAGCGGAAGATACTTGGCAAAGTGGCGATGGGTAGGATGAGGGCGTGCTTGGAGTGCTAGATATTCTAAAGCGAGCAGAGAAACGCTACAGGTAGCCAATAATAATAACAGCGATAACAATGAACAGGTGAGAGGCTTATGCCTGCTGAGATAGCTTGTGTAAAGATAGAAACGGTGCCAAATCCAGGGGGTTGTTAAACAAAGGAAAAAGAGGACTATGACCATGGCTTGGTTGAGATGAATCGCCTGCCAAGCGGCGAAAAAGTGGGGCCAGGAAGTTTGGCAAAAAAAGCGAAATAAGGTCGTCAAGTTGGAGTCAAGCAGACGGGCTAAGAAAAATTGTGTTGCAGAGAGGATGATGTAGCAAAACGTGAGTAGGGTGAGGACAGAGAAAATAGGTCTAAAGGGGGATGCCATTTGTTGCAAGAGAATCAAAGATGAGGTGATCCAAAGTGCCTGTAAGCTTGCGTAGATAAACCAGATGAAAGGGGCATCAAGGCTGATGTAGTGAATCCAGGAAAGGGATGATAAGTAGGTGAAGATTAAGGTAAAGTAAAGGTAGTTCACTTCTCTTTTCATCTGAGACCCAACGTCAGGGATATACACAAATGAACTCAAAAGTTGGTTTTTGACAGTGTCGGTGACGCTTGGAATTCACCTTTCTTGTATCGCTAAACTTTTTAAGTTTAGCTGCTTCA
>JAGVDZ010000016.1 GCA_020058465.1 Parachlamydiales bacterium
AAGCAGCTAAACTTAAAAAGTTTAGCGATACCAAGAAAGGTGAACTCCAAGCGTCGCCGACACTGTCAAAAACCAACTTTTGAGTTCATTTGTGTATATTATCCCCTTTTTGCATGGGCTCGATACAAGGAGTAGCAGGCGGTCAAGGCCACCAGACTCGAACATTTCAAGACGAAAGAAGCTTCCACGGCGAACAGGACGCTTCCCATGAAGCAGATGAAAGCATCGCCAAGGACACGCAAGGAGAGTTGAAATCCCATCGCTTCCCCTTGGATAGATGAAGGTGCTGCGTTAGAGATTTGGACCGTGATGGATGTGTTGGCCACACCGATGACGAGGCCAATAATTCCAAAGAGGATTTTTTGTACGAGCAAAAGGTGACTACAACCGATGTAGAGAAGCAGGGCAGAAAGAGAAATAGAGCTCGAAAGTAGGGCACGGATGGGGGTTACTTTTTTAGATAAAAATCGGGCGACCCATCCGTTGCCTATCACCAGTCCTAGACATAGGACACCGTTGTATACAGTTAGATGGAGTGGAGAGAGTTGCCAATTTAGAGTGAGGTACATGGGCCCAAACTCATAAAACATGTCGACAGCGAGCATGATGAGAGTAGAGCTGATGAGAAAATGTTTTAAAGTGGGGTATGTTCGGCAAACAGAGAGCATCCTTCGGATGAAAAAACAGCGCTCTTGCCAGGAAATCGATGAAGTAAGGTAGCTTCGTGAGCCACGGGGTAAGCACTGTTGAGCCACAATCATAGTTCCGACAAATAGCAAACTGACAAGGTAAAAGGGGATAGAGGGGGATAAGGTGTCCATGATGTGAGATTCGGATAGCAACCCTCCTAGGATGGGGCCGATCAAATAAGCACTTGAAATTGTAGCGTTGATTTTACCCAGTGCTTCATATTTTGGGATGGTCACCATTTCGGCGGCCATGGCCCTGGCAATGGCGACATTTCCTTCCATCATTCCGGCCAGAAGTCGACCTACGATGAGTAGGGTTAAATTGTAATTGGCAATTGCCCAGGCAGTGAGCGCGTAACACAAAGAGGCCCCTAGCAGAGTCCATACGAGAGGCTGCTTTCGCCCATATTGGTCAGAAAGGGAGCCGAAGATGGGCGAGCCGACAAATTGTCCAAGTGGGTACGCAGCGAGGGTGGCCCCCAAGGTGATTGCAAACAAGGGGTGACTTGGCGGGAGATTTAAAATCTGATAATCGGGATGAAAAAAAAGAAGTGGGAACAGCAGATAAGGAATTGAAATACCCAGAAAACCTAAAAAGACGATGGCAACAATACAGCGAAATTGCCAACGTTCCTGGCGAGATGTTGGGGGACAAGGGCTCACAAAGACGATCCGACTGCTTCTCTCTTCATCGAACAAGGCCAGAGGCCTTCTTTCATTGTATCGAACTTTGAGGTCATTGCAAACATATAAAAGACTTTATATACTCGGTCCCATTCTGTTAGGGGAGTGAGGTGAATTATGTTGTTTAGTGTTTATATACTAGGTTGGATTGCAAGCCTTGTGCGGATCCAATCTTTGCTGGATCAAGATCAAGATCTTTATGCTTGGATGGACCAAAAAGTAAAAGAAGAGCTGGCTTATTTTGAGTCGGGTATTGATCGTCGGATGCTTGATCAGACGATGAAACACACTCACTTATATCAGCTCTACCGGATTCAGCGGGGGAAAGTTGTTGAAGGGCCTTCTTCGACGGCGGTTCGACAGATGCTTGAGTCCATGTTGGAGGTATACGAGATCCCTGATTTAGAATTTCTGTATTTGGAAAGTGATGGTGTGATCAGAGTTGAGCCGGAGTGGAAAGAGTTGGTGAAGGACCGAGACTTTCATCCTGAAGTGGCCCCAGGGCCTGTTTTTGTCAGTGCTAAACCTCGCAACTGTCCCCAGGCTCTCTTGTTTCTCGACTGGTATTGTCACTTTGATACCAGCCCCTCTTCGTGGTGCCAGCTGTGTCGAACGATCGAAGAGATCTCTACCCATTGCCCATGGGAGGCTAAATTGCCGATTTTGTTTTGGCGGGGCTATCCCACAGGCTTTCAATATCCATATCATACGAATCGTTGGAGACAGGCCCCAAGGGCTTTCTTATGCCTTCTTTCCCACGAGTACCCGGAACAGATTCAGGCTGGATTTTATAATCGTGACTTACCCATCTTTCAAATCGCAAACAGGGAGGGAGTTGAGTTGCATAAACCATGGGCCAATCATGAAGAACATCTACGTTATAAATATCAAATTGCCATAGATGGTCACACGTGTACTTACCCTGGGTTACAGTGGCGTCTTTTATCTAATGCCCTTCTTTTTTTGCAGGAAACTGAAAATGAACAGTGGTTTTACAGTGCCTTGCACCCTTGGGTTCATTATGTTCCTGTTCAACACGATCTCTCAGATCTACTAGAGAGGATCGAATGGGCTAGAAATCACGATGCAGAAGCCAGACAGATTGCTGAAGAGGGTCAAAAATGGGCCCGGACCCACCTCACACCTGATGCAATTGCCTTTTACTGTTACAAGCTTTTGGTTGCTTATGCCAAGCTTTTTCGTGGTGAAGATCATTGATCCCAAATATTTGGGATTATTTCTTACGAATGGTATTAAACCCATCTGACAAAGAGTTTGCAAAGAAAGGCGATGGCGCAGGGGATTCGCACGAAACGCCAACCCCACATTTGTTCAATAATCGATGTAGAGGCAAGGGTGATGAGAGCGGGGTATGACACATCGAGGATTGGCCCTAAGATCCGAGCTATCCCCGAAAACTCTAGATTCGAAGTAGCAAAAGTGATGAAGAGAGTGATCCCTAAGGATAAAGGATGGGATATCTTATTTTTTGCAATATCTTTACGGAAAAACTCAGAAAAGAGAGAGGCTAGAACAACTGTTGTTGTCAGACATGCCAGGATCACAGCTGCACAAACAAGAAGACCTCCCATGGGTCCAAGCACCTGATGAGCCAGTGTGCCGAAGACTGCTTGAGGGGCAATCCCCTTGAGCGATGCGGCGTGGGTGTGCCCTAAAAAGACAAGGAGCAAATAGACACCACCTAACAAAGACATTCCCAGTACAGACGAGACCAAAAAAATTCTTGATGGGCGAATCGAAGTGCAAGAAGCAGCCTTCGCTTTTAAGTGTTGGATCACGAAGGTAGCAAAGAAAAATGCAGCCAATAGGTCCATGGTCTGGTAGCCCTCGAAAACCCCATTTTTAAAGGCACTCCACGCAGTCACATGAGGAGCCATCTCTAGAGTAGGGAGGGTATTTGTTGATGTTAACCCATGAAAACCAATCAAGATAAGGGAAAGTAGGAGGAAAGGTGTTAAAATTGCCCCAAGGAGAGGGACGATTTTTTGTCGACTTGTGGTTAACACAAAGATCAAAGCACACGACATGATGCTGAATAAAGGCAAGGAGGTCCCCGGGAAGACAAGACAAAAAGCTCCATGGGCCACTGTGATGCATCTTGCTAACACGCCGAAAGGTCCCATCAGGGACAAAGCAATTAGTGGGAACCAGAACGTAGCTGGGGCACCAAGTTGGGCAAAAAATAAGCGGCTGTCTCCTTTAAAAAGGTAGATAGCCAAAACACCCAACATAGGAACGATGACACCTGTCAAAAAAATACCTAAAAAGGCAATCCAGGGGAAGGTGCCGCTGGCTTCACCCACCAAGAGGGGAAATACGAGATTACCTGAGCCAAAGAACATCGAAAAGATGGCAAGACCGGTAGAGAGAACAATGAGAATTTGCTTTTTCATGCTCCTCATCATACTCCCTTTGAAGAGAAGATCGCAATCCGTTTGGGATAAAACTCTTTTCTGGAAAATAGTAAATAAAATATACCTTTGCCCATAGGGAACCTCTTTTCTGAGG
>JAGVDZ010000015.1 GCA_020058465.1 Parachlamydiales bacterium
AAGCAGCTAAACTTAAAAAGTTTAGCGATACCAAGAAAGGTGAACTCCAAGCGTCGCCGACACTGTCAAAAACCAACTTTTGAGTTCATTTGTGTATAGTCGAAAGAGGACTCCGTCCTTTTGTTATCGCAAGGAAACTCTCGAATGGGAGTCAGTCTGAATGGGGCACAAAATTTAGCGAACGAGTCATGACAGTAGTCTGCACTCTTAAGCAGCAACCCAGGAATGTCTTCGAGTATCTAACAGAGGAGTTCCGTTCTCGTCTTGAAAAAGGGCCGGCGCCGCCTGTTCTTGGATAGGGTCAGGCAGTGCCCCCCCCCTATCCCGTGAACGCGTACAGAATTTTCTGCCTTATTTTTGATGTTTGGTATTACTTAGTGTTATTTAATTCAGTTTAATCTGAATTTTGGAGGTGGAGAGACGCATTCAGAATTTATTTCTTGCGATTGGTATTAGCTGTGACATAAATTTTTTTTATCGAAAAATTTCTTTCATGATACCCTCTACGTAAAAAATTGAGGACCCCATGAAAAAATTACCGATCATGAAATGTGCTCTTTTAAATTTTATTATTTCTTCTTCTATTTACGCAAATGAAAATCAACATGTGGTCGAGTATGTTCTCCGGCGTGCCTACACTGCCATTGCCCGAATTGAAGAAGGAACAATCTTTCTTAAGCCGGAAAAGTTATTTCTTCATCAAGGGGTTGTTTATGTTGAAGATATAAATGGTGCAGGATTTGCTATCCCAGTCGCTTTTTCTGCTATGGGAGATCCATGTATCCCGAGTAGGCAAGTGGATGATTCCGTTATTTTCAACTCATGGCTATGTGAGTGCGGTTCTTGGAATCACAAGCGGGATAATCCTACGCATTGTTGGCGTTGCGATAGGCGTCGTTAATTTTGCATTAAAAGAGCGAGCGTGACTTCAAGACGATTTCTGAAGAAATAGGTCGAACAGACGATCCGGCGCGCTTTTTTGTAGTGCTTTTTAAGCTGCTGAGTTTCTTTCGTGGTAGGATCGCAAACAAAATTGGGTGCGAGCAGCCTTCCGGGCCAGGGCCATTCATTGCTAAACAAATGTACTGGATATCGTTTTGGTTGTTGATTTTTTGTGTCAGATCGAGAGGATGTTCCCAGATGCTGTTCGTATAGATAAGCGTTATTTCTTCCAAATCCAAGAAGAATCCCAACAAGATGGACATTGTCGATGATGATATAAAAATCGTTGTGTTCAGGATGAGTTAAGATCCAAAATACTTCCTCACTCGTATATCGTTTCTCTAAAATTTTTTGAAAATCATCCAAATACTTGTGAATGGTAGACATACACAACTTGGAGTAAATTAAGGCAATCTCTTTTTTCCCCTTTTCCAGAAAAGGATAGTCGATGAGGATATGTTTTTTTCTCGGAAATAGAGATTGGTATTTTTCCCAAACTAGGTATCCTCGTTTTAATATTTGGTACTTTGATCTTTTAAGAGCCTCTCGAGAAAAATCTGACACATCCTCCGTATCCTCGAGAGCGATATTACATATGCTCATTGGTTTATAATCGACCAGCGTATAAGGGTATTGGTCAAAAGAGATTATCTGATCGATAAAAAAAGAAAGGTCTTGCTTTTCTTGTGGGCTCAAGACTTTAAGTTTCTGGCGAATGGCGAGCAGTTCCTCATGAGAAACAACGTTATAGCGGTTTCTTTCGCATACCAGGAATGCCGAACCTCCGAGAAATAATAATCCGCAAATGAGCACCGTTACTTTTTTAAGTCGCATCCAAATACTTTTCGCTCATAGAGAAGGTTTGAAAGAAGGATACGTGATCAACGATGCGTTCATCTGACATCTATCAGAAAAACAAAGAGTTAGAAAATGAAAAACGTCCCCCAAAGAGACTTTGCCCTGGGAAATGCCCAGTGCAGGACTCGAACCTGCACGCCGTTACCAACATCAGAACCTAAATCTGATGTGTCTACCGATTCCACCACCTGGGCGCTAGATGGGAAAGGGGGCGATTCTAGCAAATGCAAGCTTTTCCTGAAAAGAACAGTTCACCTCTTCAGCAGGGCCAGGGCAGAGGAAACTAGAATAAATTTTTGACTTCATAGAAGATATGAGGATATTTTTGTTTGCTGCATAGCTAAAGGAGCTTACAATGGCAGGCAAAAAAGGCATTATACCATTCGCGAGAAATAAATTCATAAATTTAACAAGAAGGTGGCACAAATTTTTGTGTCTGGAACAAGCGACCATTGCCGATAGGCAAGGCACGAGTGAAGACCAAAAATTTATTGCTAAGCCGACGCAGTTAAATATGAATTTGTTTCTCGCGAATGGTATAAATCATTGGTTCGGATTGATCGTGAGCGAGTCGTAGGGGACAAGGTGACGCATGAGAGGGTCTATTACATTTCGAGTCTTGCTCCAGAAAATTCAGCGGTGATTGCCAGCACTGCCAGAAGACATTGGGAGGTCGAAAGCCTACATTGGTGATTGGATGTGGTGTTTAGACAAGATCAGTCTCGGTATCGAGACTGAAACGGAGCGCGCAATCTAGCTGCAGTGCGCAAGATCGTGCTCAATGCCCTGTCTAGGGAAAGCTCTATAAAAAAAAAAGGGGGTGGCTACCAGGCAGTACGCCGCTGCATTCAACCCAGCCTATAGGGATAAGGTTCTCAAAAATTTGTTCTAGTTTTCTCTGCCCTGCTGTCAAACCTTCTTCGAAAGATTGTGACCTCTCGCAAAGATAACCAACCCCAACACCCGAAAGAGATTACAAGCAATGGCAGGTCTCCCCAAGTATGGTACAAGGTCCAGTTACGGTGAAGATCTATCTCTTTTGTCAAAATAGAAGGGGAGGTCTCCGACACAGGTAGTTGGCCAATTTCTTGTCCCCAAGGATCGAAAATAACTGTAAGGCCCGTACTACAAGCTCTGAGCACAAAAATACCATTCTCAACAGCTCTCACTTTAGCGTGTTGCGCGTGAACCCACGGTAATTTCGAAGAAGGAAACCACCCATCATTGCTAAGTGACAAGAGAGCATCAGCCTGTTGCGTCTGCTTGCGCACAAGCTCGGAACAGGTCTCTTCCGCACAAATGCAAACTCCCCAAGTAGCTCGTCGATCGGGCCAAGGCTTTGTCGAGACACCCCTGTGAAAGCTCCCCTGAATGCCGTACAAGCGCTTGAGAAGGTCAGTCCACCCAGGAACCCAAGACCAAGGGATATACTCGACAACAGGCATTAATATCTGCTTAGTATACCTACGAATGTCGGTTTCCTGAGACTGAAACAAAAACGCACCGTTATACCGCTGCGTCCCCTCTAAATCATCAAGCCCTACCACAACACTCGCCTTTAGCTGATCTGCCATCGCTTGAGCTAGATAACCATTCCCCACCTTATCTATCTTAGATGCCCCCCCCGATACAGGGGCTTGCTCCCCCCACCCCTTATAGCGCCAATACGCATCAAGCTCTTTGGGTTCGTAAATCGGCATTTTTAGACCTAAGGGAAATGCGGCTTCGGGGAATAAAATTAAATCGATGGGTTGAGATACATTCTCCAATAACGTCCAAATTCGATCCCATTGTACGAGAGGATGAACCCATCTCGAAGAGGTGCTCAAATGAAAGTCTTTTTGATCGGGCAACAAGGCAGGTTGAACGAGAGCTACGTGAACATGTGCCGTTTTCGGCAATGGGTATGAAATCAAAGCTGCACAACACGGGGCAAAATAAAGGCCAAGCCAGCTGGTTACATCTCGTAACCGAAAAGTATTGATCACCCTATGCCCCATCAATCCCAAAGCTAGGATCCAACCAGACAGGCCAGTCATACCCCACAACGAAGTCGATCGGAGCCACAAGGGATTACCGATCGCAACCATCCCAAGCGGATTCCATAGAAATCCAGAAAGGATATATTCACGCCCCATCTCTAAAAGTACCCAGCCTAAAGACCACGTTATCAGCTCAAACCACGAGTACCGTCCATCTCTCGGAATAACCTGAGACCACATGCCAAATTGAACCCCTAACAGACAAGATATCCCCACATACACCAAGATAAATAAAGGACCCATGTATCTAAGAGACAACATCCAAGATAATTGGATCAGCTGTATCCAGACCATCCAAAACGTAGCAGGCCAAAATGAAGAGGTGCGACCTGATAGATCCATCCACTTCCAGAAGCCGAGAAACCCCCAAGGCACTATGAATATGGCTAGTTGAGGACAAAAAATGGGATGAGCTAAGGCCACTCCCAAACAGCTCAACCACCACAAATGATTGGACTTTGTAAACGGCGTGCTGAAACGTGAGCTCATGCCGAACATCATCAGCGCGTGCTGAAGTCGAAAGAAGAGCGCTCCACCTCCGGCTGAATGCCGTGGAGAAGAACTAGTAAAAGAGCACTCATAATCGCTAAATTTTTTAAAAAGTGGATCGTTTGCACTTCCCTCTCGAGCCCTTCAAATAGCCAAAATGGATGAGACAAAAGAGTAGACCCCACAAGCAGCACCAGGAGGAGGGCTGCCGCCCACTTTTCTTTGGTCCCCACTAGAATCAATACCCCCCCCACGAATTCTCCGAGAGAAATCAAGAGGAGCCAAACAGGGGTCCAAGCCACCCCTAACCCAACAAGCTGCCCCCATTCATCAGGAAAAGGGGCAAAGAGCTGCCAATCAGACAACAGGGCAAAGAGCTCTTGCTCCTTTTCCTGCCAATGAAACACTGTGTGCATCGATGAAGAAAGAAACAAGGAACTTAAAGAAAATCGAACCAAGATGGAAGCTACATTCCGGAAAATCGACGTCATCTTGCCTCCGTATTGTTCCAAACCACCTGTTATTTTTCCAGGACCCTTTTCGATATACACAAATGAATTCAAAAGTTAGGAATTTGACAAGGAGGTAGCTTGGAATTCATCTTTCTGAAGCAGCTAAACTTATAAAGTTTAGCGATACCAAGAAAGGTGAACTCCAAGCGTCGCCGACACTGTCGAAAACCAACTT
>JAGVDZ010000035.1 GCA_020058465.1 Parachlamydiales bacterium
AAGCAGCTAAACTTAAAAAGTTTAGCGATACCAAGAAAGGTGAACTCCAAGCGTCGCCGACACTGTCAAAAACCAACTTTTGAGTTCATTTGTGTATACTCTTTCTTGCGATTGGATTACCCACCAATGGCCCTACGCAGGTAATCGCGATTGGCCACAAGATAATCGACGAGAGAAAAGAGCGTGTACCCTGCAGTGATCACCACTAGTAAACAACTGGCTGTCTGCAGCTCCTGAAGAGAGAGCCGATCTGCTGTATACAAAGCAAAGCAAATAATGATACAGACAAGACATGCCCCCTGCACGACAGCCTTAATTTTACCACTTTTCCTCGCTGCCAAAGCGAAACCCTTCAAAGCACAAAGAGTTCTTAGTGTGCTGACAAGAAAATCTCGGTATAAAAAAATCAAGACAATCAACAAAGGCAGTGCAATCACTCCCTGTGTAAAGCTTAAAAATAACGTCAAATGAGTCAAACTATCAGCCATAGGGTCCAATACCTTACCAAGGTCTGTGACACGACGATGCTTCCTGGCCCAAAATCCATCATAAAAGTCCGATAGTTCTGATAACAAAAGGAGCCCAAGCAAGCAGTAAGGAACCCAACTCAAAGGCATACCCACATTAGAATAGCCAAGATATAAAATCGAAAATAAGGGACTAATGAACAGCCGAAACAAGGTCAACGCATGCGCTACGTTCAACATCCAACCACCTAATACTAAAGCTAAAAAGGGGTGATCTAAAGACTCTTTTTAGGATAGTCCACCCACAGTAACCCTAAGTATAGATCATACGAAAACTACTTGCAAACCGTGACGAAAGATGAAGGTTGTAGCGCCAGTTGTCCACAGGCAGCTGCAATATCTTTCCCTTTCGTATAACGCCAGGTAACGCGAAGGCCTCCCTCTTCGAGGATCTGTCTAAAATATTCGATATCTGACCCCTTAGGTCTTTCCAAACGAAGTCCTTCAACTTGGTTGTAAGGAATTAAATTGACGGTGCAGTTCTCCCCTTTTAATAGAGCAACGAGCTCCAAAGCGTGAGCTGGCTGGTCGTTGATCTTATGTATTAACGTGTATTCATACGTGATCTCTCTTCTCGTTTTTGTCGTGTACCGCCGTAGAGCCTCTAGCAGCTGATCAAGTGGATAGCGCCTCGCATAAGGGATAATCTTTTTCCGAAGATGCTGATTAGGTGCGTGAAGCGAGAAGACAAGATTCACATTCAGATCTTCATCACAAAGACGCTCAATCCCCTCCAAGACTCCAACAGTCGAAATAGTAATTCTTCTTTGAGAAAGACCGAACCCTTCAGGATCACTCAACTGTCGGACTACACGAAGCACTATATCGAGGTTTTCTAAGGGTTCTCCCATCCCCATGAACACGACGTGAGAAACCCTCATTCCCTTGGAGTCTAAGTATTTTTGAGTATGTAGGACCTGCTCAATGATCTCTTCAGCCTGTAAAGAGCGGAGAAGCCCTTCTCTTCCGGAGGCACAAAAAGCACACCTAGCAGGGCACCCCACTTGACAAGACACACAAACCGTCTGACGCCCGGGCGCTAAAATGAGCACAGACTCCACTTTTTTCCCATCTCGAAGTCCCCACAGAAACTTCAATGTTTGCCGATCTTCCGACTCTTGGATTTTCAAGAGGGTCAAAGAGGGTAAGACCCAAAAGCGAGACAGCCTATCCCTCAAAGACAAGCTCAACGATGTCATTCGACTCCAGTCAAACTCTCTTTTTGCATAAACCCAACGCAACACTTGCTGCGCCCGAAAGTAAGGCTCTCCTTGCACTTGCATCCAGGCTGCCAACTCATCTTTAGACTGGCTCAGTAAAGCACTCACAACATCCCCATCTCAAATGGCGCCAAGAATACCTCCTTTTGGTAAATTTAGATAGATCTGTCCTGATTTTTTTACTTGATATATCAAAGTGCTCGTGTTAGGGTCTTCCCAGAGGCTCTATGTATAAAAACCGAACACTCTCTGCCCTAGATAAGCTGTATCGTCCGGTGATCTGCTCCGGACACTGGCTACAAGGGCTTTTGCTCCTCTATATGCGTCTCACTTGGGGTCATCAATTTTTTTTAGCAGGTTTGCACAAATTTCATACACTCGATCAAACCACCTCTTTTTTCTCCTCGCTCGGTATCCCGACCCCCTGGTTTCAAGCCTATCTAGTGGCCGGCGTAGAAACAATATGTGGTTCAGCCCTTGTAGTTGGATTCGCCTCTCGTCTGATCAGTATCCCACTTTTAATCACCATGCTTGTCGCTTTAAGCACAGCCCACGCTGCCAACATTTCTGAATTTCGATTTCTCTTTGAGCCGTTGAAATTGGTTCACGAAACGCCCTATCCGTTCCTCATCACCTCTTGGATGGTATGGGCCTTTGGCCCTGGCGTTTTCTCCATCGACGCCTGGATCCATAGGTGGCTTCAAAAACAACCGACCCTCTAATATCAATCGATATTCGACGAAAATCTATGTCCTCCCCTAAAATGGCACCCCTAAGGAGCTCCTCTGGCCAGCCTCTTTTTGACTGGGCTACGGTTGAATCTTCTCCCAAAATGATGCCTAGTTAGTGTGTGTATACAATGAGTCGCCACCCCCTCCAATCAATCGTATCTCTAGCTAAACGACGTGGCTTTATCTATCCAGGCTCTGATCTCTACGGGGGGTTTGCCAATACCTATTCATTTGGCCCCTACGGCGCACAGCTAAAAAAAAACATCAAAGATCTCTGGTGGCGTCACTTCGTCGAAGAGAGGACAGACATCGTGGGTCTCGATGGCCCTATCCTACTACATCCTCGTGTCTGGCAAGCCTCAGGGCATGTCGACGGTTTTTCAGATGCCCTTGTCGACTGCAAACAGTGTAAGTCTCGTTTCCGCGCCGACCACCTTTTGGAAGCAGCAGGAAAGTTCAATGCCGACACCCTACCACTCCAGGAAATGGACCAAGCCATCTTAGACCTTGCAGTCGAATGTCCTCACTGCAAAAAGAGGGAGTGGACCCTATGTCGTCACTTTAATTTGATGTTTACAACCCAGATGAGCAAGGTCTCGAATACAGAGGGTTCTCTAGCCTATCTACGGCCTGAAACGGCGCAAGCCATCTTTATCGATTTCAAAAATATCTTAGATACCATGCGGGTCAAGCTCCCCTTCGGCATTGCCCAAATCGGCAAGGCCTTTCGTAATGAGATTACACCTGGTAACTTCATTTTTCGAGTCATTGAATTTGAACAGATGGAAATCGAATATTTCATCGATGGGGCCCAATGGGAAAAAAACTTCGAGGTGTGGCTGGAGAGCATGCACACCTGGTGTCGATGGATCGGTCTTCGCCCTTCTTGCGTCCATGAAAAAGAACATCCCAAGGAGCAACTATCCCACTATTCCAAAAGAACTGTCGATCTGGTCTACGACTTTCCCTTCGGCACCTCCGAACTGTATGGCCTTGCCTATCGCTCCGACTATGACCTTCGACAACACGAAATTTATTCTCATCAGGCTCTTACCTACACAGACCCAGAGACAAAAGCTAAGTACCTGCCTCACGTTATCGAACCCACGTTCGGCGTTGAAAGAACACTCCTTGCCTTACTTTGTGATGCGTTTGATGAAGAGTCTCTTGCTGACGGCTCCACTCGCAGTGTGCTCCGATTTCTTCCTCGTATAGCTCCCGTCAAAGCAGCCGTTTTTCCTTTGATGAAAAAAGAGCCTCTCACAGCTAGAGCTCAAGAAATTTTTTCCACGCTCCGCTCTCATTTCGTATGTGAATATGACGCATCTGGGGCTATCGGAAAGCGATACCGGAGACAAGATGAGCTTGGAACACCCTACTGTATCACCATCGACTTCGACACTCTCCAAGATGGGACTGTGACTGTACGCGATCGAGATACGATGGAGCAAATTCGTCTTGCAGATCACAAGATCTTGTCTTGGCTCCAAACTCATCTTTCAAGGTAAAAAGCGATCTTCGGGAGCTTTGATCTTAGGCATGTCGAGATGAAACTGATGTCGATGCTCAGCCACCCATCGGTAGACAATATCTCCAAGACAAGAAGGGACGAATGCAAATACCCCGATAAGGCCCCACCCCCTACCAATGAACCAATAAGCTCGCAACACAGCACGAGAACGAATCCAGAATTTGCGCCCCGTTGTCTCAAATTGCTCGATGAGAATTAGGCTATTGCTTTTCAGCAAACTCTTGTGAATACCCACCAACATCTGTTCTGCCGTTGCACCATCGAGTGGCGTAAAGAGAAGATGTCGATCTTGATCAAGATCGATCAGATGAGAGACAGAGCGATGACAAAACGGACATGTTGCATCAAATAAAACCAAATGTTCATTCATCCCTTTACCTCAGGCCTTTGCTTTTTCAAACGATCGAACTCTTTAGCCAACTCTAATACTTCCGACTCCGAGCAACGTCCACCATAGATCTTCACTTTAATCGTTTCTCTCTCTTGCATCCACTGTCTTTCTAAGATTCTCTGGAGAGTCTCTCGAAAGCACGGCTTAACCCTTTCCCGATTGACCCTTTTTTGAAGAACTTCTGATAAAAACAGTTGTTGATCAGGCTGATCAAAACTCATCGCAAACTCCAGTAGATCAGTTGACTTTTGTTCATCATGGGCCTTAAGGTACCCCTCATATAGACAACGACTGACAGGGAGATGGAAGTGTTTGGGTTCTAAATAGAGCTTTGCCATCTCAACGAGATTGGGACAGCTAGCTCCCATCAAAAAAAGCCAGCGAAGCAAGTCTGCTTCTAACACCCTATCGGGGTCCACTTTTAAGGACCCTTGCTCCAAGGATCCCTTGGGTGTTACGACGATTGGCGATGGAGACTCGTAGGATTGCAGCAGCGCCGCCTCTGGTACCTGTGTTAAGAGGGCCAACTTTCGAAGACTTTCGTGCACCATCAAAGGATGGTCCCATTCCTGAATCTTCCTAACAATCGTTTGGACAAGCTCGTTTTTACCTGCAGGAGAGTTTTTGTCGATCGATAACGATAGGTAGTCGACAAAAAATGTTAAATAATCAAGCGCCCTTTCCATATGTCTTTGCCACGCGGCCGGCCCCTCTTCTCTCAAGACCAAATCAGGATCTTGTCCTTTGAGAAGTCTTACCACTTTGACCTCCATCCCCCCTTTTTGTAAGATATGTCCCACCTTTAAAGCAGCCTCTTGCCCTGCCTTATCGCCGTCAAAAGCCAAATGGGCCTCATTGACTCCTAAATGAAAAAGCTCCTTGGCGTGCTCTTGACCCAAGGCTGTCCCTTGAGCTGCTACCGTTTCTTGAAATCCTGCTTGGATCAAACGAAGAGCATCGATCTGACCCTCGACGATCAAGACCTTCTTCTTTTGAGACATGCCCCTACGAGCCCACTCCAACCCAAAAAGGACCTTCGATTTTTTAAACAAGCAGGTCTCAGGAGTGTTTTTATATTTAGGCCCCGGCGTATCTGACTTATATTGACGTGCTGTGAATCCAATCACTT
>JAGVDZ010000079.1 GCA_020058465.1 Parachlamydiales bacterium
AGCAAAATCAGCCAGGCAACCCCCGGCTCGTTCATCTTGATCCAATTCCAGATGAGTCAAGTCACTCAAATCGGTGAATCGATCTCTAACTTGATTTCTCAGGTCAATTCGATGATCAATAATTCCGTACATAACCAAAAAACCCAGTAGTTTAAGGATTGTTCATGTCCCAACTCAACCAGTTCAAAGAAGACTGCATCCTTCTTTTGGAAGCAGGCTTTATTGCCGTCAACCAAGCGGACGAAGATGCTGCCACAAAGTTGTTCAAATCAGCCGAGCTCCTTGATCCAAAGAACACCTTAGCCAAGGTAGGCTTCGGTTATCTCCACCTCCATAAGCTCGAGCTCAAGCAAGCAATCATGAAATTCAAAGAAGCGCTCGACATCGAGCCTGAAAATGAACTCACCCAATCGCTCATGGGGATTGCCCTTGGCATGGTCCCCACCATGGCAAACAAAGGAGAGGCAATCCTAGAGCAAACGGCCAAATCAAAAGATCCCATGATGAAAAAGTTATCCCACACGGCAATCGATTTCATCCATCGATTCATTAAAAAACCACCTGGACCTGCAGGCAAAGGCAGGCTATGACTACCCCTGTTGACCCCGATCGTGAACTCGGCAGAGTCGCTCCTGACAAGTCATTGGAGCCGGTCGGATCTAACCCTTCGGCGGCCTCAGGCGACTTTAAATCCTACATGGACAACATATCGCCCCAGTCCCCCCCTGGGGCAACCCCGTTGCAAGAAGGGGCGTCACTCCCATCGGCCAGCTCTCCTCCTTTAGCAACGAGCATGCCAGCCTTGGTGGCACAATCGAGAACCATCCAAGACACGCTAGGTCAAATTGAGTCTCAAGCCAAAACGCCCAACCTCAAACTCAAGCGCTCACAAACGCACCTTCTGAAGTCAAAACTTCAAAGCGCCAATGAGCATCTACGAGCCACGTCCGACAAGCTCGGGATTGCCCAGTCTCCTTTCAAAATGCCTTCGGAGGCGACTGGGATCGACCGCTTTTTAGCCTACATCAACGATGGGCAAGCCCAAATTGAAAAAGTGCAAAAAAAACTCAAAGACATTTCGGCAAGCGGCCAGCCCATGAAGTCGAGCGACTTTCTTCTAGTCCAGGTGAAAATGGCCCAAGCCCAGCAAGAAATTGAATACTCCTCAGTCCTCCTTAGCAAAGTTGTAGATTCGATCAAATCGGTGGTCAATATCCAACTCTAAAACCTTGAAAATGAGGTCCAATGGACCCTAATCCTTCTTTCGATCAGCTTCTGAACCATCTCGAAGATGTCGAATTGACCACTGTCCATGGCCGCATCACTGAAGTCATTGGCATGTTGATTCGAGCTGTCGTACCCCAAGTCAAGATGGGAGAAATTTGCCTCATCAAGAGATCTACAGAGCCTCTAGCTGCAGAAGTCGTCGGCTTTACCAAAGATGAAGTCATCCTCTCTCCTCTTGGGGATATGCAAGGCATCGGCCCTTCTTCGGAAGTCATCCCCATGCGCACTTCGATGCATATTCAAGTAGGCAATGGGCTGTTGGGACGTATCCTCAACGGACTTGGGAAGCCTCTTGATGAAGAGACAAAAGGGCCCTTACATCTCGATAAGAGCTACCCTGTTTTCAATACGCCTCCTGATCCTCTTAAACGACGGCTAATTGAACGACCTTTATCTGTCGGCGTCCGCTGTATCGACAGTGTCCTCACCTGTGGAGAAGGACAACGAGTCGGCATCTTTGCAGCCGCAGGGGTCGGCAAGTCAACACTTCTCGGGATGATTGCCAGGTATGCCAAAGCCGATGTCAATGTCATCGCTTTGATTGGGGAGCGGGGAAGAGAAGTCCGGGAGTTTCTTCTCAATGACCTAGGGCCGCAGGGGATGGCCCGTTCTGTGATCATCGTCTCCACCTCAGATCAGGCAGCTCAGATGCGGCTCAACGCTGCCTACGTGGGCACTGCGATTGCTGAATACTTCCGAGATCAAGGCAAGTCAGTGATCTTCATGATGGACTCGATTACCCGATTTGCAAGAGCCCTTCGAGAAGTGGGGCTGGCAGCGGGAGAGCCCCCTGCTCGTGCAGGATTTACACCCTCTGTCTTTGCAACCTTACCTCGTCTTCTGGAACGGTCTGGCAACTCAGACAAAGGCTCCATCACAGCCTTCTATACCGTATTGGTCGCTGGCGACGATATGAGAGAGCCTGTCGCCGACGAGACGCGATCGATCCTCGACGGACATATCGTCTTATCGTCCGAGCTTGCAGAGCAATACCACTACCCCGCCATCGATGTGCTCGCCTCCATCAGCCGGGTTCTGCCTCAAATTGTCACTAAAGACCACCTTCAGCTCGTAGGCAAGATCCGCGAAGTGTTGGCTCACTATAAAAAGATCGAGCTGCTCTTGCGCATTGGTGAGTATAAGCCTGGTTCTGATAAAGATGCCGACTTTGCCCTCAAATACATCGAGAGGGTGCGAAAGTTCTTAAAGCAAGACGTCCAAGAAAGGGTCACCCTGGAGCAGACACTCCAGCAGCTGAAGGGCCTTTTCTACTAATTAAATTCTCATCCCTGACGCATCTAGGGCCTTAAATGACAGCCCTCGTAGGGCCGTAAGAGTGTATTGAGGTCTTCTCCCCGCAGAGGTCAGCGGAAAAGCCCCCTCCTTCGAGGGTGTTTCTAATTTTCGTAAATTGCCATGCCTTCGTACTCTTTTCAACGAGGATCCCCTCCCCCTTGTTACTGGCTCCTCTTGTGTTCGCATGCCAACTGTGTCATGGTTTAACAACCCCCAAGAGGAAGAGTTGCCAGCTCTCAGATTTTCAAGCATCTCCTCTTGTCGAGACGAAGTAGCTGTAGGACGACTACTTCTGCTCCATGAAGACAGATATGCAGCAACAAAAAAAGCGACAGATAAAGCAACCCCAATACAGCAAGCAAAGCCAAGCCACAAGGGCGTGCTCATCATGGTGCTGACTACAATTACAAACATGCCTGCAAAAGCACCGCACGAAGCCGCCATGCAAGTTGTTTGTCGATCCACCAAAACACCTTGATTGTCAACTGTATACATCAACTCTCATCTCTTCTCAAATGAACTGGCTCAAGACCTCTGCTTCCCGAGATCCTATCTCCTGTTCCAGGAGGTCCAATCGGACAGATCTAGCGTCACACTCCAGAAAGACTTTGGAAGCAAAGTCTGTGATCAACTGGCAACGCCTGTCAATGCTTGTTTCCAACTCCCGATAGACTGTTTCTTCCATCTCTTGTGGGCATGCTCGAATCTTATCGAGTAAGTCACTAATTTCCGAGGATTCCCTTGCTTGATCTTCCTTACACCGACTCTGAGCCATCGTAAGCTCGTTCCTGACCTCATCAATACCCCTCACCTGACTACGATCTGCCGGTACATATTTCAACCTTTGTTCCACCAGAGCCAAACGCCGTTGCCCATTTTGCAAACGACCCTCTACTAAAGAAAGTTTTTGGAGGCTCAAGGTCAAGCTCTCTTCCAGAGATTTGAGGTCTTTTCCGACATCCTGTAAAGCCACCACAGGACCTTCTTGCAAAGATGGTTTCGGCTGTGGAACTATCCTCACCTTCTCTTCTTTAGACTTAGAGAACCAGTCGAACGCAAACGTCGCCACTACGATAGCTGTCACCAACAACAATCCAGCTACCAAAATTCCACTTAAAAAAGATCTACCCTCTCGGCTAGCAAAGACCGCAGGAGTTAATACAGTGATCGCTGACTTAGGCACAGGATACATTGAACTCCACCAACTGGACCTATTATGATCTTGAATTGTCAACACAAAAAACCACTCCACAAAGAACGTATACACAAATGAATTCAAAAGTTGGGAATTTGACAAGGAGGTAGCTTGGAATTCATCTTTCTGAAGCAGCTAAACTTAAAAAGTTTAGCGATA
>JAGVDZ010000018.1 GCA_020058465.1 Parachlamydiales bacterium
AATTTGACAAGGAGGTATCTTGGAATTCGTCTTTCTGAAGCAGCTAAACTTAAAAAGTTTAGCGATACAAGAAAGGTGAATTCCAAGAGTCGCCGACACTGTCAAAAACCAAATTTTGAGTTCGTTTGTGTATACACACAAACGAGCTCGAAATTTGGGAACTTGACAAGGAAGTAGCTTGGAGTTCATTTGTGTATATTTACCAGGAAGCCTTGACAATCCCGGGAACGAGTCCCTGAGATGCTATCTCCCTAAAGCAAATCCTCGAGAGACCAAACTTCCTCAAAAAGCCTCGAGCACGACCTGTGAATTGACAACGATTCTTCAAGCGAACAGGAGACGTGTTCTTAGGCAGCTTGTTGAGAGCATCAACAGCCTGCAATCTCTCTTCAATCGGCCGCCTGACATCCGAAATCATTACCTTGAGAGCCTGTCTTTTCTCCCACTTAAGCTCGACAAGCCTTTTCTTCTTTTTCTGTTTAGCAACAGATGATTTTGTGGCCATATGTAACTATTTTTTCCTTTCAGGGCCCTTCTGCCGCTGCTTGCGATTTGGATCTTTCTTGTTCAAGACGTAGAGTCTACCTCTCCTACGAACGAGGATATCGCCCTTAAGGGGGTCCGCCTTGACCGACGCCTTCACTTTCATTATCTATCCTTTTCAAAACGAGAGGCCACCATAGCCGAAATCCCGATTTCGTCTCAACCACTTTTGTTAGAAAAAGCAGACCACGCTTGTATTGCTCCAATTCATTCACATATGGTAGTCTGGAGGGCCTCTTAGAATCAAGAGGCATGCAAAAGAGAGCGCATATGAAAAGAACATATCAGCCCAGCCAGTGCAAGAGGAAGAGAACTTTCGGTTTTCGTGCTCGTATGAGTACCGCTTCCGGCAGGAAAATTTTGAATCGACGTCGACGTATTGGCCGTAAGCGACTCAGTGCCTAAATTTCCTAAAACTGCCAGGCTCCGGAAGAAAAAAGATTTTCTCGAGATTCGGGCCACCGGAGATCACCGAGTGGGTAGTTTTCTCTGTGTAGGCTGCCGCCCTTCTTGTTCGCCTCGTCTAGGAATGACAGTCCCTTCTCGCTATGGGAAAGCCCCCGAGAGGTCTCGTTTTAAAAGGGTGATTCGAGAAATCTTTCGGACCTCTTGTGCTAACATTCCCTTGGATATCAATGTGATTCCAAGACAGCGCTCTAAAGGTGCCTCCTTTGAAGTACTTCGCCAGGACCTCCTGGCTCTCCTTATATCATAATGCCTACCTCCATCTTCGAAGAGCTAAATCCTTCTCAACGAGAGGCTGTAGAAACCTCCGAAGGGCGCATTTTGGTCCTGGCTGGAGCAGGTAGTGGTAAAACAAGAGTCATTGTTTACAGAACAGCCTACCTAATTCAAGAACTGGGAGTCCCTCCAGAAGGGGTCGTTGGACTTACCTTCACCAATAAGGCTGCTCGGGAAATGAAAAGCCGCCTTGCTGCCCTTTTAGGGCCTGGACTCAGCCGTCAAGTTACATTTGCCACCTTCCACAGCTTTGCCCTCCAATTTCTTCGCCGACATATCGGTCGTCTTGGTTATACCAAGTCGTTTAGTATCTACGATGAAAGAGATATGGACCGCCTGATGAAGCAGGCCGCTCGAGAGTGTTTGGACCACTCGGGAGAACTACCCCCACTAGGCCCTATTCGAAACTCTGTCTACCAAGCTTTCCAGCAAGATCCCCTCCACCGAGACAAGCTACAATTCCAAAATCCCCTTTCGAAACAAATTTTCTTCCAACTCCAACAAACCCTTCGAGCCTACAACGCCTTAAACTTCGATCACCTGATCACTCTTTCAGCAGAACTGCTTCTTTCCCACCCAGATATCCTAGCTCAAACCCGCTCTCAAATTCGCTACCTCATGATCGATGAGTATCAAGATACGAATCCTGCTCAATTTCGCCTTGCAGAACTGTTAGCCGCCAATCTCTGCGTCGTCGGAGATGATGATCAAGCTATTTACGGATGGCGAGGTGCCGATGTTGCAAATATCCTTCATTTCCACGCCGATAAAATGATCACCCTTCGAGAAAATTACCGCTCTACACCTCAAATTGTCGAAGCAGCCGGAAGTGTCATCGCCAAAAATCAAAAGCGCTATCCAAAAGCCTTGATGAGCATGCAGCCGTCCGGCCCTCTTATCCAAATCTTCCATGCTCCCGATGACGAAAAAGAAGCCTCAGCCGTTGTGCAAAAGCTCCTCCATATAAAAACAGAACATCACCTACGATGGAACGACTTTGCTATCTTGTATCGCTCTAATAGCCTATCTCGTCAGATAGAAAAAGCCTTGCTCCAAGCAAGCTATGTAGAAGAGGGTCGGTGGAAACGGGGTATTCCTTACGAAGTCATTGGAGGACTGGAATTTACAGAGCGAGCCGAGATCAAAGATGTAACGGCTTTTCTAAGAGTGATCGCCAATCCACTTGACCAAGAAGCTCTGTTACGGATTATCAATGTACCCAGACGAGGTGTTTCTGATGCATTTCTCGACCTACTTACACAACAAGCTCGCACAACAAATCAGCCACTATGGAATATTCTCCAAGACATCTCCTCTAGGGAAGCCCTCTTCCAACGTCATCTTAAAGGGGTGGCCGGCATCACGCAGCTGTTGGAAATTCTCGAGACCTACAAGCGTCAATTTGATCGGGGCTCTTTTGCTGACACTTTACAACAATTCTTATCCGATATTGACTATGAAAAGGCCATCCTCGACGATGTCAAAAGTGAGACGATGCGGCAGTTCAAAAGAGACAATGTGCAAGAATGTGTTCATGCCCTTCGGGCTTACGAACAGACAGCTCCAATCTCTGAGCAATCTTTAGCTCATTTTCTCTCTGAAACTCTGCTAGGGCAAGCATCCTTTATATCTGCGCGCCATGCCACAAGCTCAATAACAAACCAAGTTCAACTCATCACCTTTCATAGCGCAAAAGGGCTCGAATTCACGGCCTGCTTTGTGATTGGACTGGAAGATCATATCCTCCCTCATGAAAGAGCCGAGGGGACCACTGGAATCGAAGAAGAACGGCGTCTTTTTTATGTTGCGATGACACGAGCCAAAAAGTGGCTCACCCTCAGCATGGCTCAGTCTAGGATGAGCTTGGGCAAGCCGAGAATAACACAACCCTCCAGGTTCCTATTTGACATCCCCAAAGAACTTCTTGAGGTCACATCCTACCTATGAACGTATACACAAATGAATTCAAAAGTTGGGAATTTGACAAGGAGGTAGCTTGGAATTCATCTTTCTGAAGCAGCTAAACTTAAAAAGTTTAGCGATA
>JAGVDZ010000034.1 GCA_020058465.1 Parachlamydiales bacterium
CAAACGTCACAAAACATTTGAGCCGTGTCAATTCTGACAGATTTGACACGGCTCAAATGTTTTGAGTGTGTTTTTTATGGAATGGGTGCTGCTGATCCTCTTCTTTGGTCTTCTGTTTGACTACACAAACGGATTCCACGATGCGGCCAACGTTGTTTCCACTGTGATCGCTACCCGTGTCATGGCCCCTTTGTCTGCCATCGTCATGGCTGCCGTCTTAAACTTCATGGGGGCCACTCAAATCAGTGGTGTGGCCGAAACGATCGCCTCCAACCTCGTGGCTCCAACTTTCGTAACACAAAGTATCGTCTTGGCAGCCCTCATGGGAGCCATCGTTTGGAATTTCATCACTTGGTACTTTGCGATCCCAAGCAGTTCTTCTTATGCCCTAGTGGGGGGGTTGCTTGGGGCCGCTCTCAGTGCCCACTCTACGCCTCAGATCCTTTGGTATGGAGTCTTGACCAAAGTGATCATCCCCATGATTGCGTCTCCTATCCTAGGTTTTCTTCTAGCTTGGCTCGGCATGCGCTCTCTTTTGTATCAGATAAAGCTCCACCCTGCTCGGGCTCTCAACTCAACAATCTTCCGCCACCTTCAAATTGGTTCCGCCTGCTTTGTCGCTTTGTCTCACGGTCTCAACGACGCTCAAAAAAGCATGGGAATCATTACCCTCGGGCTCTACACATCCAACTTCATTCCTTCTCTCCAGATCCCCATTTGGGTCATCTTTGCCTGTGCCTTAGTCATGGGAATCGGGACAGCAACGGGAGGACTGAGAATTGTCAAAACGATGGGCTTTTCCATCACTAAGTTAGAACCTGCTCAAGGATTTATCGCCGAAAGTGCTTCCTCTTTGATCATTCTCACAGCAAGCTTGCTCGGGATGCCGATCAGTTCTACCCATGTCATCACAGGGGGCATTACTGGAGTCGGGGCGGCCAAAGGGGCTTCTGCTGTGGCGTGGAAAGTACCCAAAAGACTCGCCCTAGCTTGGGGACTCACCCTACCGGGCGCTGGTTTGACTGCCGGAGGCACCCTCATACTCATCGAATGGTTTATATCCAAAGGCCTTCTGTACCCAACGTAATATCAAAAATAACGTGCAGTTTGGCTAGCGCGAAAGCTGCCAGACTGCACGTTATTTTTGATATTTGGTATAAGGCCGACCTACTGAATTACGGGTCTGCAAATTCCATCTGCACTGGAGGAGGAGAATCCTCACGTTTACCAAGGACCGTTGTCATCAGAGATAAAACTAAGCTCATCGCCAAAAAAATCCCAATCAAACAGGCGGTTGCCTTCTTCAAGACGTCAGCTGTCGAAGTGCCAAAAAGAGAGTCTGAGCTGTCTCCCCCAAATGAAGCGCCGAGACCTAAGCTCTTGGCTTCCTGAATTAAGACAATAAAAGCCAAAAGAAACGACGTTAATAGAAAAAGAAAAAGAACAATCGAAAACAGTACTGTCACTTCTCGGGCCTCTTTTTGGGGGGCATTGTAACAGTCCTTTTTGTTTTCTTTAAAGTGGTTTTCCCTTCAGGGAGCCCCGACACCCCATTCTGAATCAATCGCACCCATGTTTTCGCATCTAAAGAGGCCCCCCCGACCAAGACCCCATCAATATCTTTTTGAGCTAAAAAATCTTTGACATTCTCTCCATTCACAGATCCCCCGTAGAGAATCGGAATTGCCCGTCCCCTCACCTTCCCCAAAAGAGATGTCAGGATATCTCGGCAAACCAGGTGGGCTTCTTGAGCCTCTTGGGGTGTGGCACTTCGCCCAGTTCCAATGGCCCAGACAGGCTCGTACGCGACACAAAATGGATACTTCTTGTCCGATAAGACAGCCCCAGACAACGCCGTTTCCAACTGGCGTTTCAAAATCAGATCCCTTTGGCCAACTTGATTTTCAGAAAGGGTCTCCCCCACACACAGGATCGAGGTCAGCCCCTCTGCTACAGCGCGATCTACTTTAGCTCGAATCACCTCGTCACTTTCATGAAAGTAAAGGCGCCTTTCCGAGTGCCCCAGAAGAACAAAAAAAGCTCCAGCCTCTTTGAGCATTGAGGCGGCAATCTCCCCTGTCAAAGCTCCACGCTCGACGCTATTCATATTCTGTGCTCCGATACGGATTTCGCTCCCTTCAGCAGCCAATACGCTATCTGCAATCACAGTGAACGGAACTGCTAACCAAACATGGGACTGTCTTGCATCGACACCCACTTTCAATGTGTCGATGTAAGAGACCACCCCTTCAGGGATCCTGTACATTTTCCAATTGGCGACAATATAGGGCTTTTTCCTCATACCTAGATTCTACTTCAGACTCCTCCTTCGCGACAAGAGATCAAAACTCTGGTGAAAAAAAGGAAAGCTTCTGGACAATGCTCGGGATATGGCTGAACAACGTCCTTCTCACTGCATCACTGTATCCGAGCTGACTCACTCCATTCGTACCCTCTTGGAGCCATCATTTCGTTCGGTGAAAGTGCAAGGAGAGGTGAGCAATGTAAAACTCCAAGGCTCTGGCCATCTTTATTTCACCCTCAAAGACTCTCAAGCTCAAATTGCAGCTGTGATGTTTCGCAAAGAAACCTCTTCATTGACCAAAATTCCTAAGGAAGGGGATCAAATTTTTGTCGAAGGCAGTCTGAGCCTATATGCCCCCAGAGGCAGCTACCAAATCGTTGTCCGTTCCTTACAGTATCAAGGAGAGGGAGAGCTTTGGCTCCGATTCCATGAGCTCAAAGATAAGCTCGCACAGAGGGGCTGGTTTGCCTCCGAAAGAAAAAAAAAACTGCCCCGTTTCCCAACGACGATTGGAGTCGTGACAAGCCCGACGGGAGCTGCCATCCGAGATATTCTCCAAGTCTTGACAAGACGCTTTCAAGGGATCCGCGTCCTTCTTTGCCCAGTGAAAGTCCAAGGGGAAGGAGCCGGAGATGAGATTCGAGATGCCATCGAGCTCTTGAACCGCTATGAATTAGCCGACCTTCTGATTGTCGGGCGAGGTGGAGGTAGTATTGAAGACCTTTGGGCTTTTAATGAAGAAGTCGTAGCTACGGCAATCTATGAATCAAAGATCCCCATCATTTCAGCCGTAGGCCATGAAACTGATGTCACATTGTCTGATTTTGTCGCCGATGTTCGAGCCCCGACTCCCTCAGCTGCAGCAGAGCTTGCAGTCAGAGATAAGCAGTCCTTGTTGTCGTTCCTTCATCAAGCTCAAGACAGACTCTTCCACTACCTCTCCAAAACCTGCCAGTCTCACCGCCATGCCCTCTCTTCTCTCAAACGTCACCCCATTTTCAGTGCCCCCTGGACTCTGTTGTACGAAAGGGAACAAAAGCTCGACTCCATAGCTCATTTACTCGATACACACATCGCCTCTTTTTTCGAGGCCAAACAAACATATTTAAAGGGAGCCCAAGAGCGCCTCTCTATCGTTGACCCTCTCTATGAAATCAGCCGTAATCGAGAACGCCTTGATTTACACTGGCGGTCTTTACAAAAAATGGGACAACACTATCTTTTCACCTTGAAAGAGCGCCTTTCCCATATGGGAACGCTCTACCGCCAGTTGCACCCTGACAATCTCCTTGCTCAAGGTTATTGCTATGCTACCACCATTCAAGGTCAGCTCATCTCCTCGACCCACAACGTCCAGCTAGGAGATCGAATCTCTATTACATGTCAAGATGGGGAGATCCAAGCCATAGTCCACGCCACCAAGCCCCGTATAACCAAGGTTTTTTATGACAAAACAACTCTCCTTTGAAGATGCCTTCACAAGACTTGAAACCATTCTAGAGACGATGAACCAAAAAAAAGCGACCCTTGAAGAGTCGGTCCGCCTTTTTGAAGAAGCCGAATCGCTCCTGAAGCTCTGCCACCAACACCTGGGGCAAGCTGAAACCAAGATTGAAGTGCTCCTCAAACACCGAAAAGAGCCCCTCCTCAATGCAACAGGTCAACCCCAAACCGCCCCCTTTGAAATGCCCCCAGACATCAGACCTCTTTAAGGATCACGATTCAGCTACGGCCTCTTGCCTCTTTTCTACAAGGGCGCCGAGGCGAGACGTCGCAATCACACAGCTCCCCGAAATTACCACAGCCAGAACGCCAGCCAAGGGGGCACTCGCCAAAACTCCTCCCGCCAATTGAATTAAAATAAGGCTACACAAAGAGCCCCCTCCTCGACCCAATCGACCACACATCCCATCAACCACAAGTTTACCTTGCATCTTCTCTAGGGGTGAAAGGAGGAGAAAGGAAATTTCTTTTGAAGTATCAAAAAGGGTATATTTAGCAGCTCTGACAATACAGAAAAATAAAGAACCCAACAGTATCAAAAGGTCGAGACGATAGGACAAACGAGAGCTACATACACATAAGAAAAAAAGGCCTTCAGTCAGCAAAAGACAGACTGGAGTCACTAAAGAAGCAACGACCCAACGGCATCGTTTCAGAAGGTAAGGGGTGATCACAAGGGCACTAAAGGCGGTGATCAACCCATTCCAAAAAGAAAGATCTCCCATAAAGTGGCAATACTCTCTCGGGTCTGGATAGCGCTGTTTCAAAAGGTCCAAAAAGAGGACTTCTCCTAATGCATAGGCAATATAGTCCGCTACCGTCACCCATGCTAAAAGAAGTAGATAGGGGGATCGAAATACGACCGACAGCCCACTCCAGACAGAGAGCCTCGGTCCCTTATCTTGGACAGTCATGCGGTCCGCTTGAAGGATCTTGACAAGCCAAGAAAAACAGATAAAGATGATGACACTCACGAGGGTCAATGCCGTCACGAGGGATTCAAGAGAGTTTTCCCAAGTCGGTACGATCAACAGGCTCGTTGTACACAAAGAAACTAAAGGGGCTGCCAGCATGGAGCCCAAACTTGTTCCTAGCATCAAAGGTGCATAGTATTTCTTAGCAAGATCAAAAGGGACATACTGATTGATCATGCCCCAAAAAAGGAGGGTGAACAGGGCGATCTTCCAAAGCTCTGCCATCACAAAGAATCCCATCGAGGCTGTCCAAGGCAGCCAGGGCCATTCGTACTGCCAAAGAGCAAGCTTAGGATATAAAGAAAAAGCAAACCAAAGGAAGAACAGGACAAAGATCGACAACGTGACCGTAAACACCTTTTGGATAGGATAGCGATGAAGAGCCCACGCCAACAGCAGTGTCATGATCAAAGACCCTGGCATCGTGCCGACCAACTCAAACCACGGAATACTCCTGGCTCCACCACCTAAGTCAGTTACAACAATGGCATTGCGTGCGCTTCGAAGGAGCGTATAGTTGATATTTAAAAGGGTGACAATCGTAAAGCTAACAGAAAAAAAACGGGCCCACCTACCCTGTTCTGACGCCGCTACATCTGCCACTTGCATAGAACGACCTTAAATTACAAGGGGCCATCATGGCAAGAATCCCCACTTTATGCAAGAATTTAGAGAAGAAGCTATGAGGTCTCGTGGATGCAAGTTGCCCTTTTTTTTAATGAATCCAAACCACAGGCAGTTCAAGTAGCTAAAGAGGTAGTCCAATTCCTTCAAACACACCACATCGAGGTCGTGCTTGATCGAGATAAGGTGGGCCCCTTAGATCTTGCACCTCTTACGGACTCTCATCGATCCTCTTTGACCCTTTTCCTTTCTATTGGTGGCGATGGAACTCTCCTCAAGGCAGCTCAGAGGTATGCTACGTGGAACGTCCCTTTCTTAGGAATTAACCTTGGGCAACTCGGATTTATGGCCGATATTGCCCTACCTCACCTCTACCCAAGTCTAGAGCTCCTCGTCACTCAACAATTCACAGTTGAGCCGAGGCAAGCCCTGCACGCCAGAGGACCTATCCATCTTAGAGCTCTGTGGGCCGCGAACGACATTGTTGTGCATCGTGCGACGAACTATAGCCTGATTGAACTTGCCGTATCGGTGGATGGAACCTATATGAATACATTTGTCGCCGACGGCCTTATCATTGCCACCCCCAACGGATCGACGGCTTACAATCTGGCGGCAGGAGGCCCCATTCTCTATCCCGACCTTGAACTGATGACAATCACCCCCATCTCACCCCATACGATTTCTCAACGTCCTTTAGTTCTTTCTTCCAAACAATCGATCGAAATTCAGTATTTAAGTCCCTACGAAGCGATCGACGTACGGAGCGATGGGCTCAATTTTTTCCCCCTCGCACCTCGAGAAAGAGTTCTGATCACCAGTTCACCTATCCCATTTCGGTTGATTCAACTCAAAGGACAAGACTATTTCACAACGCTCCGCACAAAGCTCGGTTGGCTCGGTCATGCAAAAGGAAACGCCTACCCATCTTGAGAGAGCTTCGCCGTGGTGATGAAAAAAGCTGTCTAAAAATACCTTCAACACGCCAGAATGGCGCCCTCAAAACTTAACTCTAAGGAGTTCTTCATGGCTAGTCCAGCTTTACAAACCATGTGTGTCTATGGGTACCAGGTTGTCCAACAGCCCCAATTAGCTGCCCTCGCAGGCCAAATTCCTGTGTACATCATCGATTTTTTCCAATATGTAACACCGCCAGAGTCCTGCCAAGTAGAGCTCACTCCAGAGCAAGTGCGTCTTCAAGGGAGGGCTCCTATTGACACAGTACTCGAGGTTTGTCAACGAACATTTCAACGGCAATTTCAACAGGTAGTCATAAGTGCGGCACAGAGCCTACTTCGCCTAAGTCAGACGGGGGCATTCTACCTTATTCCAGCTAAGATGTCTCAATCAGTGAACTGGACTCGGGAACGTCTTCAAGGGGTCACTCAAGCGGTGATGACCTTACTTGACAGGAGTCGAATAGCCGAAAATCCTGTAGAAGCTCTCGGCGTATCGCAATCAGACCAGGATGGAAACCTCGTTACACTGGCAGTGAGATCGGAACAACCACCAGTATTTCCGCCGGAGGTCCACCAATGGAAAATGGTTTTAAAAGGACCACTTGATTAAGGAGGTGGCCCACTCGTGAAGACAGGAGCTTAGCTTCATGTTGAGCTCTGCTTGCTCTTGAAGACTCTGAATGGCCTTTTCGGCCTGCTCTAAGGAAACTCTCAAGGGGCGCATTGTCGGGGGCTCGTTGGGGAAGAACAGGAAGGGTCTTAAGTTTGGATCACCAAGCCTCTGGATTTCCTGATCCCTTGCCCACATCAACAGAGTCTGAAAAAGAAAAAGCCAGGCCTTTTCTTCTTGTATCTGTTGCGCGATTGCCTCCACTGCAGCCCACTCCTCAACCCATCCCAAGGGAGCCCTCAGCCATGTTAAAAGGAGATCCTCCCAAGAGCTCGCCGATCCTCTCGGTTCTTGCTGTACGGAAAAAAATGGAATCACCGTGCATCGGGATCGGATCGTCGACAAAAGGGCCGTCTTTCGACTCGTCATGAGGATAAAAAGGGTAGAGCCTGTAGGCTCTTCTAGTCTCTTTAATAAAGCACTTGCAGCAGCTGGCATCATAGCATGAGCAGGGTCAAGGCAAAAGATCTGCACCCCTTCTCGATAGGCACTTTGTTCTGACATACTAAGGAGCGATCGAACCTGGTCGATGGTAATGAAAAAAGAACCCTCCTCTGGTTGAATGAGATGAAAATCGGGGTGATGTGCAACCTGGTCACAAGGAATGTGCAAAAGCTTAGCTGCAAGATGGTGGGCGGCCTTTCTTTGACCTACATTCTCAGGACCATAGAACAAAAGAGGAGATAACAGCCCTCGTTTTAGACACTGCTTATCTAAAAGCATTTTGGCCCCACTTTGTCCTAGAATGTCAGAGTCATCCCATGGCATGAGGCATCTCGATATGCAGCTGTTGATGGAGAATTCGAAGAGCTTCTCTTAACAAAGACTCAGCAGAGCGCTCTGCGTTTAAGATGACAAAACGATCTTGATGCCGCCTGGCTATCTCTAAATATCCTTGACGTAGACACTCGTGAAATGAAGTCTCTTCCTGTTCCATCCGATCGACGCTTGAAACTTGTTTTCGCCGAGCTAATCCTCTGACAGGATCAATATCGAGATATAAGGTGAGATCAGGGATAAGTCCACGACAAAAAAAAGAGCTCACCTCTTCGACAACATCGATACCAAGCCCTCTAGCATGGCCTTGATAGGCCACCGAAGAGTCGTTAAACCGGTCACACAAAACAAGCTTTCCCTGCTCTAAGGCAGGAGCAATCACCGTATGGACATTCTCTGAGCGAGACGCTAAAAAAAGGGCAAGCTCAGTTTCTGGAGCTACCTTCCCAATGGCAGGATCAAGGAGCCAAGAGCGGACCCTCTCTCCTAGAGGTGTCCCCCCAGGCTCTCTTGTCACAAGGACAGAGACCCCTTTGGCCTTGAAATAGGTCGCGAGCGAGGAAACAAGCGTACTTTTTCCGGCTCCTTCCCCCCCCTCAAAGGTGACGAACTGCCCTCTTTTCACAAGATCTATTACCCTTGAATAGGTAGATTAGTTTCTTCTATCTCTTCGATAGGAACAGCGCCGATTTTTTTTGCCGAAGACACATAGTCCCCCTCTTCTTTCAAAGAGACCAAGCGAACTCCTTGCGTCGAACGACCCATGACCCGCACATCTTTCATAGGAATGCGAACTGCTTGGCCCATCTGGGACATCAAAAGAACACTATCTTCATCAACCACACTTAAAGCAGCCACAACAAGGCCATTGCGAAGCGAG
>JAGVDZ010000041.1 GCA_020058465.1 Parachlamydiales bacterium
AGCTTTGTACCTATTCCAATATGGCATCCCCTTAAGCTTCATCAAAACTATCTACGATGACTGTATCAATCAAATCGACTTGGAAACAAAATGCACCCGCGGGCTTGCCTACGAAGAGACGGAGGCTCACCGAAAATTTGTCTCCTTATTTGGTGTTTCGCTTTCAGAGTCACAAAGTAAAACCCTGCCAGAGCTTCAATTACTTCTTTTCCAAGATCGAAGTCGCCTTTCCAGGTGGGTTCCCTACTTTCTCGCCACTGTCCAAGCCCCTGGCCAATACGTCACCATCACTCCTCATACCCAAGCTCTTTTCATTGCACAAGCAGCCGGCATTTCAGCCACCCAAGGGTGTGGAGGATTTCCCGATAAGATGAAGGCTCTATCCCAAGAGGGTCCTAATCTAGGTTTAGCCACCATGGTCGATCGCTTTCGACAACTAGCGACCAAACACCCTTTACTTCGCTACAACCCATCTTATCCAAATAGGATCGTTTCTGAAATCCTCCATCAATCGAACAATACTGCCATTCTCATCGATGGGTGTGGGGCCTTCTTGGACTTGTCAACTGACGAAATCGCAAGACAGCTTCAAAATACAAACCAAACTCTTTCTTCAGTCGGATTCTTCGATCAGCAAGGCATCCTTCAGACGCTCGATCGTCAACCTATTGCCCACGTTGAAGGTCACGGTCAGGTGTACAGACATAAAGATGCTCGGGGTGCCGACGCCATACTACCTCCCAAATGGTGTGTGATTCTTCTCAAAGGGAACGAAGACATAGATACAGTGCTCCAAGCCATCGGAAGGTTGCGTAGAGATGATCATGAAGTACAGTTTGCCCTTCCTACCAGAAATCCTGTTCAAACCGGCCAAGCGCTCTTTGACCAAATCCAAAAGAACACAGAGGCCTACCACCAAAAAGATCTATTTGCTGCCCTCAAGAGCAAGATTGCCTCCTACGGATTCGATGATGCCATCTCCACCCTTCTACAATGTCAAACTGCCCAAGAGGCTATATCTCAAAGAGATTCCATCGGAGAGCTCGTTCAAACGATCCCTTCTTTCTGGCAAGGTAAAGGCGCCTACTTTCACGCTTGCAAACAAATCCCCCGTGCAACAGCTCCCATCGACATCTTAAATAGGCTATGGCAAGCTAAAACCAATCTTCCATCCCCATGGACTGAGAACCTCATCGGACAATTACCCGAGACTGTGTTGGACCATACAAACGATATGGGTGTCCTTACAGAAAGGGAACAAGAGCAAGAGCAGGAACAAGAAGTGATCGCTGAGCGCCATGTGGATCGATATCTGAGAGCACTTGGTACCCTCCCTTTTCATCACTCCCACTACGCGCTGCATACACTCAAGGCACTGCTACCCCAAAGCATGGCTGCACCACCAACTCTTTGGATTTCTGAAAATCTAAGACCCTTGAATAGACCCCTACATCATTCAAGCAACCCATCGAGGATGTGGGGATGGAGTGTTCTACGAAGCCTTTATGAACCAGATCTCAACCGGCTACACTATATCGCCGTATATCCAAGCTGGAACCATCTTGACGATCATTTAAAACTTCACGCTTCAAACCCTTTGTCCACAGGTCCTGTGACAATTGCCCTCTCGATCGAAGACACTTCTTGTTTAAGCTCATCTCCACAAAGCGCGATCGCCTACTATGACACCATCACTCATGACTTTCTCAAACCCATCTCATGGCCTAAGGAACACCAAGATCAAGTCATGTGCCATATCGCCCTCTTGAAACTGCTCGTAGCTGTCCAACTAGAACGCTATCACTACAGCATCGAAGAGTGGGACGCTCTTCTCACATGGCTTGGCACACTCGATCAGCAACAAAAACAAGATCTCGCCAAACATATCCACGATCAAGCCCTAGCTACATCACCATTGAGGCAATCTGCCTTTGAAACATCGAATCTATACAGGATTTTGAATCCTGTAGCAGTTTAAAAGGTGGACAATGGCAGTCGACCCTTCCCCCCCCTTGTGGAGGCAAATTCAGAAAAAGAATTTCACCGATATTCAAGCTCTTGCTGATTTTTTAAAGTTGAGCGAAGAAAATCGAAGTCGAGTCTTACAAAAGTCTCCATTTCCTCTCAATCTCCCTTTGAGACTAGCTCAAAAGATCGAACGCAACTGCCTCGAAGATCCAATTTTCAAACAATTTCTACCAATAAAAGAAGAAATTTATACCACCTTCGGAAGTATAGAGCCGGTGGAAGACCAACGCTTTCGACTGACTCCAAAGCTCTTACAAAAATACGACCATCGTGCCCTTCTTATCTGTTCCTCAGCTTGCGCGATGCATTGCCGCTACTGCTTTCGTCAAAACTTTCCCTACGAGACAAAAATACAAGGGTTCGCCCAAGAGTTGGCTATTCTTCAACAAGATACAACCCTCTCAGAGGTCATCTTAAGTGGGGGTGATCCCCTCTCTTTATCGACTGCCTCACTAGGACAGCTCTTGCTATCTCTTGAAAGGATCAACCACTTGAAAAGGATCCGATTTCACACACGGTTTCCCATAGGAATTCCTGAGAGAATCGACAAGCCTTTCCTTGACCTCCTACGATCTAGCTCAAAACAGATTCTATTTGTGATTCACTGCAATCACCCTAAAGAGCTCGATCCAGATATTCTCTCTGCTTTAAAGCAGGTGCAAAGGCTAGGCATTCCTGTGCTCAATCAATCCGTCCTACTCAGGGGAGTGAACGACGACGTAACAACCCTTGCTGCCCTTTCGGAAGCTCTCGTCAATAGCGGCATTCTCCCTTACTATCTCCATGCACATGACCCTGTGCAAGGGACGGAACATTTCGATGTTCCTGATGAACGAGGGGCATCTCTAATAGCGTCCTTACAAACCAAACTTTCTGGGTACGCCGTACCGAAATTTGTACGAGAAATCCCCGGCATGGCTAGTAAAACCCCAATTTCCAATCATAAAGAGCTCAGGCTGCAGTCAAGTTGTCAATCTTTGCCGCTAGAATAAAATCACTCTCCGTAAGTCCATCAATTTTGTGCGTCCAAATTTCAATATTCACCCTGCCATAGGCAATAGTTATATCAGGATGATGATCTTCTGCCTCGGCAATCGCCCCTACCGCATTGACAAATGCAAGAGCATCTCTGAAATTCTTGAAGAGAACCTCCTTTTGGAGGTGATGTTCCTTAATCACATGCCAACCTTTGCCTAGCTGGCGATGTAGCTCCAATAGAGGAAGGCCTTGGAGCGGCCGAACTCCCCCACGGCAGGGGATACATTTTTTTTGAGCCAGATCGCGATTGGATTTCATAATAGACCCCTTGCACAACTAATACCAAACTTAAGAAATAATACATTCCGATTTTCTTTGCAAAAATAGGGACCTTCTTTCAAAATGCACCCCTGCTGAATTCGTAATCGTGGTTTTTTTTATGTGCTCATTCTTCGCCGTATCTCTGATCGCTTCTTTCACACTTCTTGCTCATGACGTTGAAGATCTCACCGACTTCACCTCCCCCCACGATCAGACCTTGATCTCTCCCGAAGAGCTCATCCTTCTCCCGCAAGAGGACCTCGACAACAGTGCCCAAGTGGAAGAATTTGTTGAACCTCTAGAAGAGGAGATCGTTGCTTCAGAAGACCTCTCTTTTTTCCCCGAGTCCAGTTCTTTATCCCCCTCCCCAGAGATGCCCAGTCTACCCGAGGCTCTCCCTAAGAAATCTTCTTTCTGGGCTCTATCTTTGAACGCACTGGCTCCCGGCCTTGGCCACTACTACCTTAAACAGCCAGAGACGGCAACCCCCCTCCTATCGACGTTTTTAGCTTCGGAAGCCGCTTTCATAGCTTCTGCAAGAAACTTGGATCGTTTCGAAGATCTCGTTGCGCCAACCTCAATCGTTGTGTCAACTACTGTGTTCTATTCCTGGTATGCAACCTACAGAGACGTCCGTCTCTACAACCATAACGATGGCTACAAGTACTCTATGCCAACAGATTCATTCAAAGATCTCGTCTGGGCCCCGTTCAACCCCGCCGTTCTCAAAAAGAAAGAAGTCTGGAGTGGTATTTTGGGCGGACTTGCCGCTGCTTTCGCTGTAACTCAACTCGAAGATCATTTTCTTTCTCTACCGAAGCTTTCGTTGATGGGCGATTGGCTTTCCCCCTCAATAGCTTTCCCAGTTGGCATCGGTGAAGAGGCCTTCTTTCGAGGCTTTCTCCAATCCATCCTCTCAGAACCATTGACTCCTACAGGCAGCATCATTACCTCCAGCTTGTTGTTTGGAGCTGCCCACATTCCCAATGCAAGTCTGATGAATAAGGAAGAACGGTTAAAGTATTTCCAGATCTCGATCCCTTTTATCGCTTCTTTGGGAGGCTATTTCGGTTGGCTTACCCACAAAAACACCTCTTTGAAAGAAAGTGTGGCTGTCCACGCTTGGTACGATTTTGTCCTCTTCGCCTTGAGTGCTTGGGACATCTATCACGATCGAGATAACAAAGTTGCCTCTTCAGATCGAAGTGTCGCCCCGACTTCATTCCAACTAGTTCTGCCCTTCTAAAAGGATTTTCGTGTTATCGCGACGTGCCGGTTTCTCTCTTTGGTTATTAGCCTCTCTGTTTTATGCCTTCCAGTATCTATTGAGGGTCCTGCCTTCCGTCTTCATGGAAGACATCTTAGACCGTTTTCAGGTAACGGCGAGTGCCTTTGGTCAATTCTCCGGCATTTACTACATCGGTTACGCGTTTGCCCACCTTCCGATTGGCATAGCTCTCGATCGCTATGGGCCCAAGAAAGTTCTCAGCTGTTCCATTTGGCTTTGTTCGTTGGGCCTCCTTTCCTTGCTCGCCTTCGACTGGATAGTCCCCACATTCGGAAGACTCTTGATTGGTATCGGCTCTTCAGCAGCTATCTTAGGCGTCTTCAAAGTGCTGAGAATGTCCTTCCCTGAAGAGCGTTTCACCAGAATGCTGAGCTTCTCTGTCACAATCGGGTTGATTGGAGCCATCTACGGAGGCAGTCCCCTACAGTGGATGAAAACAGAACTGAGTTACACCGTGGTCGTCGCTCTCTTGTCCCTGCTCGGCCTTTTGCTAGGACTTGCAACGTATCTATTATGCCCTCAAAAAGATCAAGAATATGAAAGGGACACCTATTCTAAAGTGCGTCGAGTCCTCAAATCAAAAGGGATCCTAACCTCTTGCTTGCTGGCAGGCTGCATGGTGGGCCCTTTGGAGGGCTTCGCCGATGTTTGGGCAAAGCCTTTTCTGGAACAGGTCCACTTGATCGTTTCCACGTGGTCTTCCTCCCTCCCATCCTTGATTTTCATCGGCATGTGCCTTGGAGCCCCCATCTTAAATGGGTTAACTGAATGGGTAGGAGATACTCGAAAAGCGATCTTCTTAGCTGGCAGCCTTATGTTCACAGCCTTCGTCCTGCTTTTGACCTGTGTCCCAATGAGTCCTTGGCTTATAGGATCCCTTTTTATGGCCATCGGAGTTGGTTCTGCCTACCAAATTCTCGCCATCTATCACATCTCAAGTCTCGCCCCCCGAGACGTTGTCGGGATTACCACCGCTTTAGCCAACATGGTCATCATGTGCTTCGGCTACGGATTTCACTCAGTCATAGGTGAAACAATATCCTTTTTTGGAGGAGCTGAAAATCCTATTGCTTTAAGTTACGGGTTGATCGTTATCCCCCTACTGCTCGCCGTCGGTGCTATCGGATTCATCCGATCCAAAAGCACTGCCCCAATTCTTTCCTCGGCACCTCAAGACCCCGACGACGTCGAGGCTCACGCTTAGTAGCCGATTATACATAAATGAACTCAAAATTTGGGAATTTGACAAGGAGGTATTACTTTTCCTGATCATCAAGATGAAAAGAGCGAAGAAGCTCTTCCTCATCGATGATCCCGAATTTATTTCGATCCGCATCAAAACAGTACACTTCGGCCGACTCAATATCGAACCACCACCCATGAATACGGGCTTTGTTAGCTTGAACCACTGGGTAAGTGAGAAGATGTTCCATCTGAACAATCACATTCACTTGTGAAAGAATGTTCACCTCAGATAAAACTCTAGGAGAAGAGGGCGGATCCTGACAACGTTCGAGCGCCTCTTGTCCATACAACAGCCACCGATCGACAGGGTGATCCGAATGGGCACATCCTTTTGAGCTTCCTTCTTGTCTCATAGCATTCAGCCGAAACATGGCTCCACACTCGGAATGTCCACAGACAATAAGATCCTGAACATGCAACTGGTCCAAAGAAAATTCTAAAGCAGCCTCCACATCACAGGGAGCTTGCCTAGCTCCGTAAGGGGGGATCAAATTACCAATGTTACGTACGACAAACAAATCGCCAGGATTTGTTGAGGCAAAAAGATTGGGTACTACACGACTATCACAGCAGGCAATCAACAACGCGTCGGGCTTCTGCCCTAAAGCTAGCTTAGCAAATAAAGATCTTTTCTGTTCAGTCAACTGTGATCGAAATTCTAAAATACCCTGGATTAATTTTTTCATTTCACGACACTGTCTTCTTAAGATTCAGTATACACCGTCACCTTCTTAATCCCATTCAGAGAAACCTCCTTCAAGGTAAACAGATAGGACCCAATCCTCACA
>JAGVDZ010000138.1 GCA_020058465.1 Parachlamydiales bacterium
ATACTCCTGGAGAGCTACATCGTAGAGATGGTGACTAAAAAAGGCATTTGGAACTGCTAAACAATTGACTGTGACGTGATGGCTGCCACTGAAAATCTCGAAGCTAGGACAAGAAAAGGCTTCGTCTTTGATGAAGAATCCGACGTGCTTGCCAGCTAAAGGTAGATAGCTTTTGAAGTCGAGCTTCATGACACCATCGAGTGAAATACGGAGATAATCTTCTGATTTTTCAATCCAGATAGTATGAAGACGATCGGGTACAAGATGAAGATCGAGGAGGGTGACGACGTGGGTGTTATTCCGAAATAGCCGACTTTCCTTAGGGGCAGGAGAGAGCCAAAGACAGTAGCCTTCTTCAAGGTGGGTTCTTCGATCGGCTTCGGGAAGGCAAAACAAGATGCCAAGTCCCTGGCAATCGGCCTTGAGCATCAAATCTGTTTTGATCAAAAGGGTCTCACTGTAGGAGCGCTTTGAAATCATCAAGGTGGCCCAGTCACCTAGCCAGGAAGAAAGAGCACTATGAGGGGAAAGGAGGATATGCTCCTGGAATTCCCAGTCGTCAGGATCTTCGATATGTAGGGAGTTCAAATGGATCCACTGAGGTCTGCCATCGATATAACTCTTCATATCTTCGATCAGGGCATCTGCCGTCAGATAGCGAAATTTGGGGTCTGGGCAAAGGCACCTTCGACAGATTGCCGATAATTGGTGAGGAATATCTCGATAAGGGGCCATCTCGAGAGGATCGATGAACTCCTCTTTCCCAGCCTGTTTTTTGAAGGCGGCAAGGGAGCGTCTTTGGAATGGAATTTTAAAGGTCAGCAGTTGATAGAGGATGACTCCCAGGGCATAGATGTCAGTTTGGATCGAAGAGTTGTGGCCGAGGACTCGTTCTGGAGCCATATAGGTCAAAGTGCCGGCGATTTTACCCGGTTTTGTCAAAGATTGTGACAGCGAAGTTTCTAAAGCGAAAGGTTCTCGATCAGCTTCGATCTCTTCGATGAAATCGGCAATACCCCAGTCCAGAATCATCACTTCGCCAAATCTTCCAACGATGATATTTTCTGGTTTCAAATCTCTATGTAAAATACCTTTTGAGTGAGTGTAGGCAATCGCTTCACAGATCTGAAGGAAGATACGAGAGAAGAAAGGGACAGAGGGTTGTTCGCTTGCTTTTTTTTTCTTCCCTTCTCGTAAGATATGTCGAAGGGTCTCTCCTTCGATGTAGGGCATTGTATAGTAGATATCTGTCTTTTGCGTTTCAATGGCAAAAATGGGGACGATGGAGGGGTGGCTTAGGAAGCTGGCGACGGTCGCTTCCCTCAAGAAGCGGTGTTGGATCGTGGCGCTGTGCTGAAGATCGGGGCGGATCCTTTTTAAGGCGATTTTCCGTCCTGAGGCGGGGTCTTTGACAAGAAACACCTCGCCCATTCCACCCCGTCCGATCTTCTCGACAACAGAGTAGGGGCCAATGCCAGAAGGGACAAGAGTTGGTTGGGCCGATTCCATATGGGACATGGTCATCCCATAAACCCTTAATACTTGCAAGATAAAAGCAGCTTGCCCGAATTGTTATACCAAACATCAAAAATAACGTGCAGTTTGGCCGCGGCTTTGACCCTAGATAGGGTAGTCAATCCCGATGGCGCTCCGGACCCTGTTTAGGGTTTGGGAGGCTCTTTGATTGGCTATCAATGTCCCTTGTTTTAAAATCCCCCATAAATAGGTGACATCGTCGGACAAGGCTTTTCTTCGCTCACGGATAGGTGTCAAAAATGTGTTCAGAACTTCAAACAGATACTGCTTGACTTTGACATCGGCAAGCCCCCCCCTTTGATAGTGTTCTTTCATGGATTGGACGTGCAAATGGTCGGTTGCGAAGGCGTCAAGGTAGGTGAAGACAGGATTTCCTTCAACTTGACCTGGATCCTCGATCTTGGTGTGATTGGGGTCTGTGTACATTTGTTTGATTTTTTTTTCCAAATCCGAAGAGGTATCACTCAGGTAAATGGCATTTTTAAGCGATTTACCCATTTTGGCCTTCCCATCGATGCCGGGGAGTCTTGCTATCGAAGGGACAAGGGCCTTTGGCTCTTTCAACACTTCTTTTTTATAGAGACGATTAAATTTTCTTACGATCTCGACAGTAAGCTCAATCATAGGAATCTGGTCATCACCCACAGGGACAATATCGGCATCGAATGCCGTGATATCTGCAGCTTGGGAAACTGGGTAGATCATGAACCCGGCAGGGACTTCGTCGCCAAACCCTTTCTGTTGGATCTCCAGCTTGACCGTTGGGTTATGTTTGAGGCGATTCCAGGTGATTAAGTTTAAGTAGTAAGAAGTTAACTCAGTCAAAGCACTGACTTTGGATTGTATAAAAATTGTGGTCGAGTTGGGATCAAGACCGACAGCGAGGTAATCGAGGAGCACCTCGAGGATATGCGCTCTCACTGTCTCGGGGCGATCAGCATGGTCTGTCAGTGCTTGACCATCTGCAATCATGATCAACACGTCTGCCGACGTTTGAAGATCGACTCTTTGTTTCAGAGATCCTATGTAGTGCCCAAGATGGAGTTTGCCTGTGGGACGATCTCCTGTCAGGGCTATTCGTTGTCGCTGCGTATCCATGGCTACCCAAAATGGTGTTGCCCCGAGTGTACGGCAACAGGATCCTTCTTCTCAAGAGGAGCTCTATTACACTACACCAAATATCAAAGATAGGAAAAAGGAACAGACTACTCAGCAGAAATAACACGAACGGCGAAGCGAAGAGTTTTCCCGGCGAGTGGATGATTAAAGTCGAGGATTGCTTTTTCTTCCTCAATGGAATGGACGCGGATAGGAAAGACTCCACCTGCCGGGTCTTGAATTCCTAAGATAGCTCCAGCAAATCGGTAAGGCTCAGGTAGAGAGTCCACTTCAATCTCTCGAAAGGCGTCAGGAACGATAGGACCGTAGGCTTCATCGGCGGTAAGTAAGACTTCTTTGTGGTCTCCGATAGA
>JAGVDZ010000105.1 GCA_020058465.1 Parachlamydiales bacterium
CCATTATACGGCGCAGTTTCTTTGTTTAATGGAGATGGCTTCTTGGAGAAGATCCAAGTTAGGTGTCGAGACATTGCAAGAGATCAGCCGCTATGGATAAAAACTTAAAGCAAGAACATACCCAAGGGCAAGTCTGCTTTGCCTTCGGTAATCTCGTCCGCGTCCGTTTTCGAGGGGTGATTCGTCAAGGGGAAATGGCTCATATCTTTGTGAAAGGAGATCCTCTTTTATCTGAAGTAATTGAAATTAAGGGTGATGAAGCAAAACTTCAAGTGTTTGAGGATACACAAGGGGTGGAGTTTGGAGCTCGAGTCCAGTTTTTGGGCCATCTTCTGGAGGCGGAACTGGGACCTGGTCTTTTAAGCACTGTTTTTGACGGTCTTCAAAACCCTTTGGAGAAGGTAGCTAATAAAATTGGTGTGTACCTCGAGCGAGGGGTAATGTTGCCCCCTTTAGATCGGGATCGGAAATGGGAATTTGCCCCCCAAGTGAAGGTGGGGGATGTCGTGAGAAGAGGGGATCTTTTGGGGACTGTTCCTGAAGGGCGGTTTTCTCATCGAATCATGGTTCATTTTTCTTGTTCTCAAGAAATCAAAATCACATCCATTGCGAAAGGTGGGGCCTATACCATTGATGAAGCGATTGCTGAAGGGATCGACCCTCGGGGTGTAGAGTATCGTTTTACCATGCTCCAAAAATGGCCTGTCAAGATGCCTCTTCACGAAGGAAAAAAGATCAGACCCCATCGGATGATGGATACGGGTCTGCGGATCGTAGATACACAGTTTCCTGTTTTAAAAGGTGGCACCTTTTGTTCTCCGGGTCCCTTTGGAGCTGGGAAGACAGTGATTCAGCACCACCTTTCGAAATATTCATCTGTGGATATCGTGGTCATTGTGGCGTGTGGAGAGCGGGCTGGGGAGGTTGTGGAGGTTTTAAAGACATTCCCACAGTTGGAGGATCCTCATACTAAAGATCCTTTAATGAAACGGACAACGATCATTTGCAACACTTCATCAATGCCGGTGGCCGCTCGAGAGTCGTCGATCTATATGGGAGCTACCATTGCTGAGTATTATAGGCAGATGGGCCTTGATGTCTTGCTTTTAGCAGATTCGACTTCGAGATGGGCTCAGGCCATGAGGGAGATGTCGGGTCGACTCGAAGAGATTCCAGGCGAAGAGGCTTTCCCAGCTTATCTAGGCTCCCGCATCGCTGCTTTTTATGAGAGGGCGGGTGTTTTACAGCTGAAAGGAGGGAAGGAGGGCTCTTTGACTATCGGTGGCAGCGTCTCCCCTGCGGGAGGGAATTTTGAAGAGCCGGTGACGCAAGCTTCCTTGTCGGTCGTGGGCGCTTTTTATGGGCTATCGAGGGCTCGTTCTGATGCAAGACGTTATCCGGCGATCGACCCTCTCATTTCTTGGACCAAGTATCTGGAAGAAGTAGGGCAAGAACGGAATAAAGTCCTTTTTGGCTGGACTTCTTCGATTCAAAGAGCCCATTGGATGTTAAAACATGGAGACGAGATTGGCAAAAGAATGGAAGTTGTAGGAGAAGAGGGGATTTCTTTAGAGGATATGGTGATCTATTTGAAGTCGGAGATCTACGAATTTTGTTACCTCCAACAAAATGCCTTTGACCCAGAGGATGCCTATTGCCCCTCGTCCAAACAAGTTGAGCTGTTCAAACTGATGGATCAGCTATTTTCAGCCAAACTCTCGTTTGACAGTCATGATGAAGCTCGATCCTTTTTTTTAAGTTTGCAAAACCAGATGAAAAACTTAAACTTTCTGTCGCCTAAATCAGAAAATTATCTGACTTCATATCGAGAGGTGCAGCAGCGTATAGAGGGTCTGACTTGAAGAAAGAGGTGGTATGAGAAAGGTGTATGATCGAATTCTTCAGATGAGAGGCAACCTCATCACCGTCAGGGCTGAGGGGGTCTTTCTAGGAGAAATAGCACAAATTTCTCTTCAAAATGGGACGACGACGTTGGCATCTGTGTTGCAGTTTGAAGGTGACTTTGTCACGCTACAAGTATTTGAGAATACAAGAGGGATTGCCACGAATGATAAGGTCATCTTTTTGAAGCGACATGTGCAAGCTCTATTTACCCCGGCTCTCTTGGGGCGTCGATTGAACGGTTCTGGAGCGATTATTGATGGAGGGCCCGATATCTTGGGAGATGAAGTGGCCATTGGAAGACCCTCTTTTAATCCTACCAAGAGGATTGTTCCAAAGGAGCTTGTCCGTACCAACATCCCGATGATCGATGTGTTTAACTGTCTTGTTAAGTCTCAAAAGATCCCCATTTTCTCCGTAGCGGGAGAACCCTACAATGAGCTTTTGATGCGCATTGCCAATCAGACCGATGCGGATGTAGTTGTCATTGGAGGGATGGGGCTTCGTTTCGACGACTACCAAGCTTTCATCGATAATGCTGAAGAATCAGGCTCCATGGAAAAGACAGTCATGTTCATTCATCGAGCTGTGGATCCTGTGGTGGAGTGTCTTCTTGTCCCTGATATGGCTTTAGCTGTGGCTGAAAAAATGGCTCTCGAAGGGAAAGATGTGCTGGTCTTGTTGACCGACATGACAGCGTTTGCCGATGCCTTAAAAGAAATTGCAATTACGATGGATCAGGTCCCTTCGAATCGGGGCTATCCAGGCTCCTTGTATTCCGATTTAGCCTCTCGTTATGAAAAAGCGGTGGATATCGATGGGAGTGGTTCGATCACAATTATCTCTGTGACGACCATGCCCGGGGGCGACTTGACACATCCCATTCCAGATAACACAGGATACATCACAGAAGGGCAGTTTTATCTGAATGCAGGGGCCATCGATCCTTTCGGTTCATTATCTCGTCTCAAGCAACTGGTGATTGGCAAAGTTACCAGGGAAGATCATGGAGACCTTGCCAATACGATGATTCGACTTTATGCCGACTCACAAAAATCAAGAGAAAGAGAGTCGATGGGATTTCGTCTGTCTCGTTGGGATGAAAAGTTATTGCGCTATCATGAGCTCTTTCGGGATAAGA
>JAGVDZ010000038.1 GCA_020058465.1 Parachlamydiales bacterium
AAAAGTTGGGAATTTGACAAGGAGGTAGCTTGGAATTCATCTTTCTGAAGCAGCTAAACTTAAAAAGTTTAGCGATACCAAGAAAGGTGAACTCCAAGCATCGCCGACACTGTCAAAAACCAACTTTTGAGTTCATTTGTGTATATACCCAAGTCTCCAATGAACACATTGATCTGGCGTCACCGTAAGGAAAACCTCAATAAGTGCTCCTTACGAGGGCTTGAAAGTCTGCCCTATCTACAATTTTACACCTACCCAACACACTCACTTCCTTCTTATCCCGAATGTATTCTTCTGAAGGTCGGAGCGCCTCTTTTATCTTGGGAAGTCGATCGGTCTTTCCCTCTTCTTCTTCTCGATGGCACATGGCATCTTACTCAACGGATGGAAAAAGCCCTTTACGATCACCCGACACTTACTTTCCAAGGCCGTCTCATCCCAAGAAGCTTGCCCCATCAACTGCAAACAGCCTACCCGAGAAGACAGACAGGCTGTAACCACCCTCTCTTAGGTCTTGCTTCTTTAGAAGCCCTCTTTGCCGCTCATCTTCTTCTGAAACGACCTACTGAACACCTTCTGGCCTCCTATCGCTGGGCTCGCCCATTCCTTGCAAATAACCCAATTTTGAGTATACTCCCGTCCATGGAAAAGTCCCACGTCTAGTGATCTATCATGGCCAAGCTCTACTTTCGTTACGGAACCGTTGGGAGTGCTAAAACACTCAACCTCGTCGCTGTTACCCACAACTATCGAAGTCAAGGCAAACGTGCACTCCTTCTCAAGCCAAATATTGACACCCGTTTTGGTCAACAAAAAGTAAAATCACGCGCAGGGCTCGAAATGCCGGCTGACAAACTCATCTCTACCCCTGAAGATTTAAGACAACTTAATTATGAGGGGGTCGACTGCGTACTGGTAGATGAAGCACAATTTCTATCTAAAGAGGTCATTGAAGAGCTCCGCAGTATCACGTTGAAGTGGGATCTGCCTGTTTTATGCTACGGACTGAGGACTGATTTTAAATCACATCTCTTCGAAGGATCCAAGAGGCTTATGGAACTTGCCGATTCCATTGAAGAAATCAAAGCAACATGTCACTACTGCAATCGTAAATCGGTCATGAATCTCAAGCATGCCAATGGCAAAGCTATCGCTGAAGGCCCCTCCGTTGAGCTTGGCGCCGAAGAGACCTATTTTCCCACCTGCTATGCATGTTACCGAAGCCAGTTACAATCAGGGCAACAGCCAGCTCACAATGCTGTTATGCACAAATGAATTCAGCACTCTGGGTGGAGAACTGTCTCCAGAGGCCTTTACGAAGAAGTTTAAAAAACTGGCGCGCAGAGCCAAGGTGCCCGTAAGACTTGGGGAGGCATTCCTCTCGAGATAGCTCGGGACAACCAAAGCGATTTTTCCCTATGCCAAGAGTGGGCTAATGATCATTGGGCGTTCCTCTTCAGAACGCACACCAAATTCCCTGCAATCCAAAGGAATACGACACTGCTAATCCAAGAAAGGGGCAGGTATCCAAAGAGTTTTGGCTCGTCCATGCAACTATCTTGCACGTCATGACACGCCAGTGCAGGCCAAAAAAATGGTGTAAGAACTTGGTACAAAGCCACGATGAAGCCAATCAAAGCCAGAGGCAGCCCATAGCGAGCTATATGTCCATCTCGATACCAAGCTCCCATCCCTAATAAGATAGTTAGTGGAAACAAGCAGCATCTCTGGTACCAACAGAGGGGACATGGCTCATAGCCAACTACCTCCCCATAGTAAAGGCTACCTAAAAGGGCCACCCAAGCCACAAGCCACGCACTATAAAGATAGAACGAAAGCTCTTGCCTGTCTTTCATAGCGACATCCCTTCCCCCAAAAAACTTTGGTAGACCTATCTACCTTGTCGTATAGGAGGATTGTAGAGCTTTGTCAACAGCTTCCAAAGAAGCGGTTGGAATGGGTTTCCCATTGAGATACAAAGCAGGCACAAGAACTTTTTTGGGCATTTTTTCTTTCGCTAAAAGGTACCCTTCCTTCACCTTGCTCAACTCTACATGGGTCTCTAAATCAGCTCGAAGACGATTCAGATCGATCCCACCTATTTTTTCGGCAAGAAGAAGCACTTCATGAATATCAGATGGCTTTTCGTGAAACAGAAGGTGGCTCACAGGAAAAAACTTCGAAGGGTCTTGATGATACACTGCCAAAGCCGTCTCGGCAAGCAAAGTAGATCGAAGAAACCCCAAAGGAACAACAGTCAAAGAGGCTCTCTTTGAGTCAACGTATTGTTCCATGATGTCAGGCAATACGGCCTCTTCAAAATCAAGACAATGTTGACAGAAAAAATCTTCAAAAAGAAGGAGATCTAATGTAGCATGCTCAGAGCCAAATGTCGGCAATCCGCTCGGAAGATCCCCTTGTCTTGACAACCACGACACAGGAACAGCCCGAGACCAAAGACCTATGAACACAACTACACCCAAAATAAGAGCCAGGATCACCCACAAGCGCACATACCGCATCAAAGATCTCCTTCCCTACCTTGTCAATCGCATATATAAAAAAAAGAATACTAAATCAATAGTTTAGCAATCTCACACTTCTCAGATTTCGTGGCGATTCTCGATCTCACATTGACTCCCTATCGTCATTTTGCTAACCTGGATGGTGTCTGGAAGACTCTTTCAGAGAGTTCGCGTACCTTCACCTCAGTCTTAGGGCCGAATGGCTTGGCTTGGTGTGGCAAGGCGTAAGGTATGTCTCTTCAGAAGGTCTTGGTGAACGCGCAGTCAAGGGTGTTATCCCTCTGCCCAGCTTGGGCTTTTGGTCTATAGCTATGAACCCGAGCGGTCGAAAGGTGACAAGATGCGCTAGCGAGGCTT